>NZ_JBHUVA010000038.1:0-58608 GCF_042670805.1 Micromonospora sp. NPDC057141
ACCGTGCCCACTCCGGGCAGTCAGGCTTGATCCCTGCGTGGGCACGGTCGGCCCCAGCCCCGCCGTTCGGGCCTCCGCGTGGGCGTGGCGGGTCCGCGCCTGCGCCCAGGCGGCCGTCAGGGTCGCGGCTGTCTCGGCCGGGTCTGCGGCGCGCATGATCGCGCCCTGCACCGCCACACCCACCGCGCCCGCAGCCACGCAGGCGCGCACCTGGTCCGGGATCCCGATGCCGCCGAGGGCGAGGACCGGCACAGGGCTGACCCGGATCAGCTCGCCGAGCCGCTGCGGCCCGAGGGGCGGGCCGTAGCCGGGCTTCGACCTGCTCGGGTACACCGGCGAGAGAGTCGCGTAGCCCTCGGTGGTCAGTCGGGCCAGCTCGGCCGCGTCGTGGCAGGACCGGCCGACGAGCCACGGGCGCGGACGACCAGCGAGCCCGGGGCGGTCGACGGGGCCGGGGCGGTCGGCCGGGTCGGCGAGGGCGTGGTCGACCGGGCCGGGGCGCGGCGGCGGGTACGGGCCGGCGGCCGGGAGGTGCACGGCGTCGCCGCCGAGCGGGTCGGGGCCCGCCACGATCAGGGTGCCGCCGGCCTCGGCGAGGATCGGGCGCAGCTCGGCGGCGAGCGCGGCTCGCTCGGCGCGGGGCAGGTCCTTCTCCCGCAGCACCACCCACCGCACTCCCCCGGCCACGGCCCCCGCCACCACCCGCCCGAGCCCTCCCGGCGCGCCCCCTCCCCGATCGGTGAGCACCACGACACCGCAGGGCGTCGGCGGCGAGATCTTGGAAGATTCCGGCCCCTGGAGGGGCCACTTCCTTCCAAGATCCGCAAGAGGCGGAGCGGAGGACGGAGCGGAGGACGGGGTCACAGGTCGGGCCTTCCCTCGTCGGGGGTGGAGGGCAGGGCGTGGAAGCGGCGGGGGATGCGGCCCGCCCCGGCCGCGAGGCGGCCCGCCTCGACGGCGTACCGCATCGCGGTGGCCATCGCCACCGGGTCTGCGGCCCGGGTGACGGCGCTGGCCAGCAGCACGGCGTCGCAGCCCAGCTCCATGGCGAGCGCCGCGTCGGACGCGGTGCCGATCCCCGCGTCGAGGATCACCGGCACGTCGACGCTCTGCCGGATCAGGCGGATGTGGTGCGGGTTGTTGACGCCCAGGCCGGAGCCGATCGGCGCGCCCGCCGGCATCACCGCCGCGCAGCCGACGTCGGCGAGCCGCCGGGCCAGGATCGGGTCGTCCGACGTGTACGGCAGCACGGTGAACCCGTCCGCGACCAGGGTCTCGGCGGCGCGCAGCAGCTCCACCCCGTCGGGCAGCAGCGTGCGCTCGTCGCCGATCACCTCCAGCTTCACCCAGTCCGTGTCGAACGCCTCGCGGGCCAGGTGGGCCACCTTCACCGCCTCGCCGGCCGTGTAGCAGCCGGCCGTGTTCGGCAGCAGCCGTACCCCGCACCGCTCCAGCAGGTCGAGCAGCCCGCCGCCCATGCCGGGGGCGGTGTCGACGCGGCGCAGCGCGAGGGTCACCAGCTCGGTGCCGGACGCCCGGATCGCCTGCTCCAGCGTGTGCAGGCTGGCCGCGCCGCCGGTGCCGAGGACCAGCCGGGACCCGAACGTCGCGCCGCCCAGCTCGAACGCGGAGCCCTCCTGGGACATCGCCGTCACCCGCCCTGGGCGGCGCTGAGCACCTCGACGCGGTCGCCGTCGCGCAGCGGCGTCGCCGGCCAGCCGCCGCGCGGCACCACCTCGCCGTTGACCGCGACGGCGAGGCCGCGCCGCTGGTCGGTGACCAGGCCGATCAGGTCGGCCACGGTCGCGCCGGCGGGCAGCGTACGCCCGGCGCCGTTCACCGTCAGTTCCATGTGCGTGCTCCTCCTCGGATGCGTCCCGTGACCGGCACGGAAAGGCGGGACGCGGTGGGCCGGGCCGAAACGCGGTCGGCCGGGTCGGCGGCGGATCGGCGGGTCGGTCGGATCGGCGGCGGTCAGCCGGGCCGGCGCTGGCCGGCGAACCGCTCGGGGGTGAAGGGGGCGAGCAGCGGGTCCACCGCTGCGGAGACCATCGGCTCGGAGACGATCAGTTCGGTGACGAGGTCGGCGGTGACCGGGGTGAGCACGATGCCGTGCCGGTGGTGGCCGGTGGCGGCGAGCACGCCGGGCCGGCCGGGCAGCGGCCCGATGATCGGCCTGTTGTCGGGGGTGCCGGGGCGCAGCCCGGCGGTCGCCTCGACGAGGTCGTACTCGGCCAGCTCGGGAACGAGGTCCACGGCGGCGCGGAGCAGTCGCAGCACCGCCCCGGCGGTGACCTCGGTGTCGGCGCGTTCCTCGACGGTCGCGCCGACCACCACCTCCCCGCTGTCGCGGGGCACCAGGTAGACGGGTTCGCCGTCGGCGTACCCCCGGATGACGTGCCGGAAGCCCGGCGGGCCGCCGTCGGGCGCGCGGAGCCGCAGGATCTGGCCCTTGACCGGCCGGACCGGCAGCCCGGTGAGCGCGGCGGCCCCGCAGCCGGCGGCGACGACGGTGACCCGGGCGTCCAGGTCGGACAGCGCCCGCACTCCGCCGGTGACCAGGGTCGCGCCGGCCCGCTCGGCGGCGGTCCGCAGCGCCGTGACCAGCCGCCGGGGGTCGACCTGGTGGTCGCCGGGGGCCACCGCGCCGCCGCGCACCCGGGTGGCGAGCGCCGGCTCACGGTCGCGCAGCTCCGACGGGCGCAGCGGGGTGATGGGCAGCCCCAACCCCTGCTGGTACGACCACAGCCGCCGCGCCTGCGCCAGGTCGTCGCCGGTGAGCCCGACGACGAGGGTGCCCTCGGTGCGGTAGCCGAGGTCGACGCCGCTGGCCGCGGTCAGCTCGGCGGCGAACTCGGGCCAGCGGGCGGCGGAGGCGACCAGCAGCCCGGTCAGCTCGCGCTCGCCGAAGTAGGCCTCGGCGACCGGCGACAGCATCCCGGCCGCGACGCGGGACGCGCCCGACCCGGGGGCCGGATCGTGCACGGCGACACGCAGCCCGCGCGCCGCGCACCGCCACGCCACCGCCAGCCCGACGACCCCGCCCCCCACCACCGCCACATCGGTAAGGAAGGGCCCCCTGTTGACGCTTTCTGTATAGGAAGGGCCCCCTCCTAACACGTCAGTGCCCCCGAACCCGTCAGTGCCCCGAGCAGCTCGGCGGTGGCCCGCCCCGGGTCGGCGGCGGCGGAGAGCGCCCCGACGACCGCCACCCCGTACGCCCCGGCGGCGCGCAGCGCCGGGACGCCGACGGCGGTCACCCCGCCGATGGCGATCACCGGCACCGCCACGACCCCGGCCACGGCGCGTACCCCGGCGGGGCCGATGGGGTCCGGCAGTCCCGCCTTGGTGTCGGTGGAGTGGCAGGGGCCGACGCCGAGGTAGCTGGCCCCGGCGGCCACCGCCTCGGCGGCCGGCCCCGGTGCCCGGGCGGTCGCGCCGAGCACGGCGGTGGGGCCGAGGACCCGGCGGGCCGCCGCGACCGGCAGGTCGTCCGCGCCGACGTGGCCGCCGGCGGCGCCGACCGCGAGCGCCACGTGCAGCCGATCGTTGACCAGGCACGTCGCCCCGTACGGGGCGCACAGCGCGACCGCCCGCCGGGCCAGGTCGTACGCCTCGCGGTCGGTGGCGTCGTCGGTGACCCGGACCTGGACGACCAGCTCGGCGCGGGCCACCGGCAGGGCGGCGCGCAGCACGGCGAGCGGGTCCCGCCCCGGCCGGGTGTCGGTGATCAGATGCAGTCGCCCAAGGGACGGCACGGCAACTCTCCTCCCTGCGCCGGCATTACCCGGATCAGGTTCGACGGTCGGGGGCTCCAGCCCCCCTCTCAGCCCGGTACACCGGGCTCCCGTGGGTTACGTCCGTGTCACCGTACGACGAATCGGCTGATCCGCCAAGGGATCCGACCGGTGGTCCAGACCACGATCAACCGGCCGGCGAGCCGCTTCTCCCCATTCCTCCGCATGCGCCGGATAGGTCGATCGCCGATACCGAATCGTTACACGCCGACGCCTTGCCGGAAACGAGTCCAGCGGCGCTAATTTGTTCAACCGATCGACATATTTCGGCGCGCGGCCTCGGCGTGGCCCGCACCGACCTACCGGTACGCGGCCTGGCGAGGTCGCGCACCCGATCCGATCGGTACGCGGCCTGGCGTGGCCGCGTACCGATCCAGCGGTACGCGACCCCGTCGCGTGCCGGTCCGGCCGGCGCGGGCTTCGGCCCGCACCGACGTTACAGGTGCCCGGGTCCCGGTCTGGCCCGGCACCGCACCGACCGGGGACGGTCTGCGGCGAAGTCGTCCCCGTGCCCACCACTGTCCAGCTCGGACAAAGGAGCATGGAGTGTCTCCATCCCGCCGCCGCCGCATACCTCGCGGCATCCTCAGCGCCTCACTACTCACCCTGTCCCTCGTCGCCACCGGCCTGGTCGCCGGCACCCCCGCCCAGGCCGCACCGGCCGCGGCGCAGGCGGCACCCCTGGCGGCGCCGGTCGCCGCCGCCACCGACCCGTTCTCGGTGCTCGTCTTCTCGAAGACCGCCGGATTCCGGCACGACTCGATCCCAGCCGGCATCACCGCCATCCAGAAGCTCGGGACCGACAACGGCTTCACCGTCGACACGACCGAGGACGGCGCCGCGTTCACCGACGCCAACCTCGCCAAGTACCAGGCCGTGATCTGGTTGTCGACCACCGGTGACGTCCTCACCGCCGACCAGCAGGCCGCGTTCGAGCGCTACATCAAGGCCGGCGGCGGCTACGCCGGCGTCCACGCCGCCTCGGACACCGAGTACGACTGGCCCTGGTACGGCGAGCTGGTCGGCGCGTACTTCAACAGCCACCCGGCCAACCAGCAGGCCACCGTCAAGGTCGAGGACCACGCCCACCCGTCCACGGCCACGCTGCCGGACAAGTGGTCCCGCTACGACGAGTGGTACAACTTCCGGACCAACCCGCGCGCCGACGTGCACGTCCTGGCCAGCCTGGACGAGAAGTCCTACAACCCGGGCGGCGGCGCGATGGGCGCCGACCACCCGACCGCCTGGTGCCAGGACTACGACGGCGGCCGGGCCTGGTACACCGGTGGCGGCCACACCCAGGAGTCGTACGCGGAGCCGGAGTTCCTCACCCACCTGCTCGGCGGCATCCGCACCGCCGCCGGGGTGGAGAAGGCCGACTGCGGTGCCTCGAAGACCTCGAACTTCGAGAAGGTGACGCTGGACAGCAACACCAACAACCCGATGGAGCTGGACATCGCTCCGGACGGTCGGGTGTTCTACGCCGAGCGTGACGGCCGGGTGCAGATCATCAAGCCGGACACCGGCAACACGGTCACCGCGACCAAGCTGGACGTCTTCACCGGCAACGAGGACGGCCTGCTCGGTCTCCGCCTCGACCCGGACTTCGCCACCAACAAGTGGATCTACCTGTACTACGCGCCGGCCGGTGGTGGCCCCCGCAACTACCTGTCCCGGTTCACCGTCGACGGTGACACCATCGACAAGGCCACCGAGAAGGTCGTCCTCCAGGTCGACACCCAGCGCAACACCTGCTGCCACGCGGGCGGCAGCATGACCTTCGACTCGAAGGGCAACCTGTACCTGGCCACCGGTGACAACACCAACCCGTTCGAGTCGAGCGCCTACACGCCGATCGACGAGCGGACCGGCCGGCAGGACTACGACGCGCAGCGCACCGCCGGCAACACCAACGACCTGCGCGGCAAGGTGATCCGGATCCACCCGGAGGACGACGGCACCTACACGGTCCCGGCGGGGAACCTGTTCGCGCCGGGCACCGCGAAGACCCGTCCCGAGATCTTCGGCATGGGATTCCGTAACCCGTTCCGGATCGGCGTCGACCAGAAGACCGACACCCTCTACGTCGCCGACTACGGGCCGGACGCCGGTTCGGCCAACCCGGACCGCGGCCCCGAGGGCCTGGTGGAGTGGAACATCGTCGCCACCGCCGGCAACTACGGCTGGCCGTACTGCACCGGCAACAACAAGGCGTACAACGACTACACCTTCCCGAACGGGCCGAGCGGGGCGAAGTTCGACTGCGCCGCGCCGGTGAACGACTCGCCCAACAACACCGGCCTGACCAACCTGCCGCCGGCCATCGCGGCCACCGTCGACTACGGCTACAGCGGCGACCCGCGCTTCCCCGAGATCGGCGGCGGCGGCGCCCCGATGGGCGGCCCGGTCTACCGGTTCGACGCCGACAACACGTCGAAGAACAAGTGGCCGGCCTACTACGACGGCAAGGCACTCCTCGGCGAGTGGAACCAGTCGAAGATGTACACGATGCAGGTCAGCGCGGACGGCAAGTCGCTGATCGACATCAACCAGCTGCTCACCGGCATGACCATGGTCCGCCCGATGGACTTCGAGTTCGGGCCGGACGGCGCGCTCTACCTGATCGAGTGGGGCAGCGGCTTCGGCGGCAACAACGACAACTCCGGGGTCTACCGGATCGACTACACCGCCGGTGACCGGGCCCCGATCGCCGAGGCCAGCGCCGACCCCACCTCCGGGCCCGCGCCGCTGACCGTGAACTTCTCCAGCGCCGGCTCCCGCGACCCCGACGGCGGCACGCTGACCTACTCCTGGGCGTTCGGTGACGGGCAGACCTCCACGGAGGCGAACCCGACGCACACCTACGCCACCGCCGGCGACTACACCGCCCAGCTCACCGTCACCAACCCCGCCGGCCGTACCGCCGTGGCGAACGTGCCGGTAACGGTCGGCAACACCGCCCCGACGGTGACCATCGAGTTCCCGCCGAACGGCGGCTTCTTCGAGTGGGGCGACCAGGTCAAGTACACGATCAAGGTGACCGACCCGGAGGACGGCACCATCGACTGTGACCAGGTCCAGCTCCAGGTGCTGCTCGGCCACGACGAGCACGCCCACCCGCTGGAGCAGCACACCGGCTGCACGGGCACCGTGCAGACGTCGCTGGCGTCCGGCCACGGCGCGGAGGCGAACGTCTTCGGCGTCTTCGAGGCGACGTACACCGACAAGGGCGGCGCCGGCGACGCCGGCCCGCTGACCGGCCGGGCGATCGAGCAGTTGCAGCCCAAGCGCAAGCAGGCCGAGTACTTCACCGCCACCGGTCGGGCCCCGGGCAGCACCGGCGGCGGCGACCCGGGCGTGCAGAAGGAGACCGGCTCCGACACCGCAGGCGGCGGCCAGAACATCGGCTTCATCGAGGACGGCGACTGGTGGTCGCTCGCCCCGGCCAGCCTGACCGGGATCGACTCGATCCGGTTCCGGGCGGCCTCGGCGACCGCAGGCGGGCGGATCGAGGTCCGCTCGGGCACCGTCGACGGCCCGCTGGTCGCGTCCGCGGACGTGCCCGGCACCGGCGGCTGGCAGCAGTACGTCGACGTGACCGCTCCGGTCACCGGCACGGCTGAGGGCACGCTGTACTTCCTCGCCAAGCACCCGACCGGCGGCGCCGACTCGGTGTTCAACATCAACTGGATGGACTTCATCGGCCGGGGCGTCACCGACAACGCGCCGCCGCAGGTCAGCGCCACGGCGACGCCGGCCACCGGCACCGCGCCGGTCACCGTCGTCTTCGACGGCACGGCCACCGACGCCGAGGGCGACACCCCGCTGACGTACGCCTGGGACTTCGGTGACGGCCAGACGGCGTCGACCCTCGACGCCACCCACACGTACGCCGTGCCGGGCACCTTCACCGCCACCCTGACGGTGACCGACGCCCGGGGCGCGAAGGCGTACGTGACCGTCCCGGTGAAGGTGGAGGCGGCGAACACGTCCTGCTTCGGGGCGCGCTCGGACGACTTCCTCGGCACCAGCCTCGACAAGGACCGCTGGACCGTGGTCCGGGAGAACCAGCTCTACTCGGTCTCGGGCGGGTCGCTGCGGCTGCCCACCGCCTCCGGTGACCTGTACGGCACCCGCAACGACGCCACCAACCTGGTCCTCCAGCCCGCGCCCAGCGGGGCCTGGCAGGCCACCACGAAGGTCACGCTGCCCGTCACCGCCAACTACCAGCAGGCCGGCCTGCTGATCTACGGCGACGACGACAACTACGCCAAGCTGGACCTGCTCTACAGCGGCTCCCGCCGGGTGGAGTTCATCCGGGAGACCGCCGGGTCGCCACGCAACGAGTCGGCCGACAGCGCCGACGCGCCCACCGGTGACACCATCTGGCTGCGGATGACCAGCGACGGGACGAACCTGACGGCGGAGATGTCCGGCGACGGGACGACGTTCACCCCGGTCGGCCGGTCCGCCGCGCTCGCCGGGATCGACAACCCCCGGATCGGGCTGTTCGCCCTCAACGGCGGCACCACCGCCCCGGTGGAGGACGCGGCGTTCGACTCGTTCCAGGTCACGCCGGACGAGCCGGCCGGGCCCGTCGACCCGTCGGACGAGTTCGGCGGCACCTCGCTGGACAAGTGCCGGTGGAACGCGATCCTGCGGGAGGACGCGGCCACCTACCGGGTGACCGGCGGCGCGCTGCAGATCGACGTGCCGTCCGGTGACATCTACGGCACCGGCAACACCGGGCCGACGAACTTCATCCTCCAGACCGCGCCGTCCGGCGACTGGACCCTGGAGACGAAGGTCGACGGCAGCCTGCTGGCCGAGCAGTACCAGCAGGCGGGTCTGATCGTCCACGCCGACGACGACAACTACGTCAAGTTCGACTTCATCGTGGACAACCAGGCCGGTCAGGCGGTCTCCCGGCGGATCGAGTTCCGCAGCGAGGTCGGCGGGGCCGTGCAGGACCCGCAGCCGCAGGTCTCCGACCTGGCCTCGGGGGTGTGGCACCTGCGGGTGGCGCGCACCGGGAACGACTTCACCGGGTCGTACTCGGCCGACGGGCAGGAATGGACGACGCTCGGGACGGTGAGCAACACCGCCGTCGGGGCCACCCCGAAGGTGGGCCTGTTCACCCTCGGGGCGAACGCGGCCACGTCGAAGACCGCGTCGTTCGACTACTTCCGGATCGGCACCGGGACGGTCGACACGGCCGCGCCGGTGACGACGGCGACGGTCTCCGGCACCCCGACCGAGGGCTGGCACACCGCGCCGGTCACGGTCACGCTCGCGGCGGCCGACGAGGACGGCGGCAGCGGGGTGGCTTCCACCGAGTACCAGCTCGACGGGGCCACCGCGTGGACCGCGTACACCGAGCCGGTGCAGGTCGCCGGTGACGGGGCGCACGAGGTGCGGTTCCGGTCGACGGACTCCGCCGGTAACGTGGAGGAGAGCAAGACGGTCGCCGTGAAGATCGACGCCACGGCGCCGGTCAGCTCGGCGGCGTTCGCCCCGGCGAACGACGACGGCTGGCACGCCGGCACGATCCCGGTGGTGCTCACCTCCACCGACGCCGGTTCCGGCGTCAAGCTGCTGGAATACTCGCTCGACGGCGGCGCCTGGACGGCGTACACCACGCCGGTCGAGGTGACCGGGAACGGCTCGCACGAGCTGCTCTACCGGGCCACCGACACCGCCGGCAACGCCGAGGCGCTGAAGTCGGCCGTGGTGAAGATCGACGGTGACAAGCCGACGCTGCTGGTCTCCGGCATCGCCGACGGCCAGCTCTACGGCGACAGCCAGGACGTGCGGATCTCCTGGCAGGCGGTCGACCCGACCTCCGGCGTCAAGACGATGTCCGGCAAGTTGGACGGCAAGACGTACGCCAACCGCACCCTGCAGTCCATGTACGAGCTGCGGCTCGGCCTGCACGAGCTGGTCGTGACCGCGACCGACAAGGCGGGCAACTCCACCAGCTCGACCGTCCGGTTCTTCGTCACCACCTCGTTCCGGGACATGCAGAACCTGCTGGACCGGTTCAAGGCGACGGGGCGGCTGTCGACGAAGGCGCACAAGGATCTGTCGAGCAAGCTGTCCGCTGCCCGGCAGGCCGAGGCGTCCGGCAAGGACGCGAAGGCGATCAAGCTGCTGAAGGAGTTCCGCACGCTGGTGAACAAGAAGGGCGTCATCAAGGAGGCGGAGGTCCGGGCCGTGCTGACCCGGGACGCCGACTCCATGATCGTCCGGCTCGGCGGCACGGCCAGCACGGCCGGAGTCAAGGCCAACGGCGGCAAGTCGCTGAAGGGCACCGGCCGGCTCGGCGACGACCCGACCCGGCTCGGCCGGGGACGCTCGCTGTAACGGAAACGGGGCCGCTCCCGCCGTGCACGACGACGGCGGGGGCGGCCCCACCCGAACCGAACGAGTGGAGCACGTGCGATGCGTACCCTCAGGATCCTCGCCGCCGCGCTCGTCGCGGCGTGCCTGGTGGCGCTGCCGGCGGGCCCGGCGGCGGCGCACGGCGGAAAGCTCAAGCTGTCGGTGGCCGGCGACGGGGCCGGCGGGGTCACCGTGCAGGCCGTCTACGCCGACGGCCACCGGCTGGACCAGCCGGTGCGGTTGACCCTCACCGCCAAGGGTGAGGGCGACCGGACGGCCGGGCCGGTGCAGCTCGAAATGGCCGGGGAGGGGCAGGGCTTCTACTCCAGTGGCCCGCTGCTCTCCCCCGGTCGCTGGCGGGTGACGGTCACCGCGCCGGCCCCGTACCAGACGTCGGCGACCGCCACGGTGCAGGCCCGCGCCGCGCAGACGCCGCCCGCGCCACGGCCCGTCGCCGTGCAGGCCGGCCCGGACGAGCGGGACCGGCCGGGGACCGGCTGGTGGACGTACGCGGCCGGCGGGCTCGTCGCCGTCGCGCTGCTGGCGGCAGTGCCGCTGCTGCTCGTGCGGCGGCGCCGGCCGGCCGGCCCTGGGGAACCGGCTGCCTGACCGGGCCGAAAGTCGGACGAGGGACGCCGGGGGCGAGCTGCCCCGGCGTCCCTCGCCGTTTGCCCCTCGTCGTTTCGCCGCCGCCGTTCGGCTCAGAGGATGGCGTCGAGCGCGTCCAGGTCGTCGTCGCCGGGCTGCCACACGCCGGCCCCGGCGTTGGCGCGCACCTGCTCCGGCGTGGTGGCCCCCGCGATGACCGAGGTCACCGCAGGCCGGGCGGCCAGCCCGCCGATGGCCACCTGGAGCATGGTGAGCCCCCGCTCGGCGGCGTACGCCCTGATCGCCTCGATGGTGTCCCAGCGGGCGGCGGCGAGGCGCTCGGCGTACCGGCCGCCGCCGGAGAGCCGGCTGCCGGCCGGCGCGGCTGCACCGCGCTGGTACTTGCCGGTGAGCAGGCCGTTCGCCAGCGGGAAGAACGGCAGCATGCCCAGGCCGAAGCGCTCGCAGGCGGGGATGACCTCGGCCTCGACGCCCCGCTCCAGCAGCGAGTAGTGGTTCTGCGCGGAGACGAACCGGGCCCGCCCGTTGGACGAGGCGACCCAGTCGGCGTCGGCGATCTGCCAGCCGGCGAAGTTGGAGTTGCCCAGGTAGCGCACCTTGCCGGCGCGGACCAGGTCGTCGAGGGCGGCGAGGGTCTCGTCGATCGGGGTGCCCGGGTCGGGCTCGTGCATCTGGTACAGGTCGATGTGGTCGGTGCCGAGCCGCCGCAGCGACGCCTCGACCGCGCGGGCGAGGTAGCGCCGGGACCCCCGGGCGCCGAAGTCCGCCCCGTTGGCCCCGTCCATGTCCATGCCGAACTTGGTGGCCAGCACCACCTCGTCGCGGCGGCCCTTGAGCGCCTGGCCGAGCAGCTCCTCGGAGGCGCCGTGCGGCTCGCCGTAGATGTCGGCGGTGTCGAAAAGGGTGATGCCGGCATCGAGCGCCGCGTCGACCACCGCCCGGGTGCCGTCGAGGTCGAGCTTGCGGCCGAAGTTGTTGCAGCCGACGCCGACCACGGACACCACGAGCCCGGAGTCGCCCAGCCGGCGGTACGTCATCTCAGTCACGCAGCAACCCTATAGGTGCGTTAGGAAGGGCCCCTTCTACACCGTTATGCGTTAACAGGGGGCCCTTCCTTGCACCTCACACATCCCAGACCGGCTCGGGGGTCTCGGCCACCTCGCCGTCCTTGCCGAACAGCACGAAGCGGTCGAAGGAGCGGGTGAACCAGCGGTCGTGGGTCACCGCGATCACCGTGCCCGCGAACGCCGCGAGGCCGGACTCCAGCGCCTCCGCGCTGGCCAGGTCCAGGTTGTCGGTCGGCTCGTCGAGCAGCAGCAGCGTCGCCCCGGACAGCTCCAGCAGCAGCACCAGGAAGCGGGCCTGCTGGCCGCCGGAGAGGGTGCCGAACCGCTGGTCGCCCTGCCCGGCCAGCTCGTACCGGCTCAGCGCCGCCATCGCCGCGTGCCGGTCCATCCCGGCCCGGTGGTCGTCGCCGCGCCACAGGACCTCGACCAGCGTCCTGGCCATCAGCTCGGGCCGGTCGTGGGTCTGCGAGAAGTGGCCGGGGCGGACCCGCGCGCCGAGCCGGACCACCCCGTCGTGCGTCACCGGGGCCAGGGCGGCGGCCCCGTCGACCGGGCCGTTGGCCGGGTCCGGGTCGGTGCCGCCCCGGGCCAGCAGCCGCAGGAAGTGCGACTTGCCGGTGCCGTTGGCCCCGAGCACCGCGACCCGGTCGCCGTACCAGATCTCCAGGTCGAACGGGTAGGTCAGGCCGTCGAGCTCCAGCTGCTCGGCGACGACCGCGCGCTTGCCGGTCCGCCCGCCGGTCAGGTGCATCCGGATGTCCTGGTCCTTCGGCGGTACGGGCGGCGGCCCGGCCTCCTCGAACTTGCGCAGCCGGGTCTGCGCGGCCTGGTACCGCGACGCCAACCCGTCGTTGTACGCGGCCTTCTGCTTGTACATCAGCATCAGCTCGCGCAGCTTCTGGTGTTCCTCGTCCCAGCGGCGGCGCAGCTCGTCGAGACGGGCGTGCCGGGCGGTCCTCGCCTCGTGCCAGCTCGCGAAGCCTCCCGGGTGGACCCAGGCGCTGCCGCCCTCGACGGCGACCACCCGGTCGGCGGTCCGGGCCAGCAACTCCCGGTCGTGCGAGACGTAGAGCACCGACTTGGCCGACTCGCGCAGCCGGTCCTCCAGCCATCGCTTGCCCGGCACGTCGAGGAAGTTGTCCGGCTCGTCGAGCAGCAGCACCTCGTCGGGGCCGCGCAGCAGCAGTTCGAGGGCGAAGCGCTTCTGCTGGCCGCCGGAGAGGGTACGCACCGGGCGGTCCCGGGCGGTGTCCCAGGGCACGTCGAGGACGATCGTGGCGACGGTGTCGAAGACGACCTCGGCGTCGTACCCGCCGGCCTCGCCCCAGGCGGCGAGCGCGTCCGCGTACGCGAGCTGGGCCTTGGCGGCGGCGTTACCGAACTTGCCGCGCACCTCGGCCGCCCGCATGGCCGCCTCGGTCTCGGTGAGCCGGCGGCCGGCGTCGCGCAGCGGCGGCGGGGCGAGCGACAGGGCCAGGTCGGCGAGGGTCGAGTCGTCGCCGATCATGCCGATGAACTGGCGCATCACGCCGAGTCCGCCGGAGCGGGCGATCCCGCCGCTGCGCACGGGCAGGTCGCCGGCGACCATCCGCAGCAGCGTCGTCTTGCCCGCGCCGTTCGGCCCGACCAGGGCGACCTTGGCGCCCTCGCCGACCCGGAACGACACGTCGGTGAAGAGCTCCCGGCCGTCGGGGAGAATGTGCCCCACGGCTGCCACGTCCACGTATCCCACGCCGGCATCCTGCCTGAGCGGGCCGGCCCGGCGACAGCCGTTTACCGGCGCGACCCTACGGGCTGCCGGGCCGCCGGCCTACGGGCTGCCGGGCCGCCGGTCGCGCACCGGCCCGGTCAGCGGGTGACCCGCAGCACCCGGTAGCCCTTCTGGCTGGCGTGCCGCCGCACCTGCCAGCCCCGCTCGACCAGCCAGTGGTGCAGCGAGTCGCCGCCGAGGTGGCGGGCGACCACCAGCCAGGCCACGCCGTCGGGGGCGAGCCGGGGCAGCCAGCGCAGCAGCAGCTCGTGCAGGCCCTCCTTGCCGATGCGGATCGGCGGGTTGGACCAGAGCTGGGCGAACCTCACGTCGTCCGGCACGTCGTCCGGGGCGGCGACCCGGACCCGGTCGGCCGCGCCGACGCGCTCGGCGTTGGCGGCGGTGAGCGCCCGGGCCCGCTCGTTGACGTCGACGGCCCAGACGGTGGCCGCCGGGGCGCTGCCGGCCAGCACGCAGGCGATCGGGCCGAAGCCGCAGCCCAGGTCCAGCAGCGGGCCGGCGGTGTCGGGGGCCGGCAGGTCCGCCTTGCGCAGCAGCACGGCGGTGCCGGAGTCGAGGCGGTCGGCGGAGAAGACGCCGCCGGCCGAGGTCAGCACGTAGTCGCGCCCGGCGACGGTGAACTCGACCTCCCGGGGGCGGGCGGCGGTTCCGGGTTCAGCGGAGAAGTAGTGGTCGCCGGTCACGCCCGGCATTCTCGCACTGGCGCCGCGAGCGGGGTGGCGGGGTGGCGTACCCAGCGGAGGCGGGGCGGAGCGCGGCGAGCCACACCGTAGTTTCCGGGTATTACCCCCTAAAGGGATAATACCCCCTACTCTGGGTCGCATGGTGTATCGGTACGAGTCCGATGAGGACGCTTTCGAGGGGCACCCCCGGCCGGGGTCGGACCTGTCGGTGGCCTGGAACCGCCCGCCCGCCCGTACCGGGCCCGCGCCGTCCCGCTTCCCGACACCGTCGCTGCCCCGGACCAGCCGGATCGCGCTGTCCGCGTCCGCCGCGCCCCCGCCGGCTCCCGCGCCGCCACCACCGGCCGCACCCCGCCCCGCCCCGCCGGCCGGCGGGTACGCCACCACACAGCCGCTGCACCTGCCCCGGTCCCGACGCGCCCGGGACACCGGCCGCCACGGCACCCGGCTCTGGCAGGTGATGTTCGGCGGCGCGGCGGTCCTGGCGCTGTTCGCCCTCTGCGGGCTCGGCGGCGCCGCGCTGCTCGCCGACCGGGCCACCGACCCCCAGGTCGCGCCGAGCCCGCCGGCCGCCGCCGCCCCGTCGCCGACACAGGCCGAACGGCAGGACATCGACTCCCGGGACACCGACCCGGCGCCCCTGACGGCCAAGGAGGTCTTCCCCGGCGGGAAGGTCGTGGTCGGCGACGGCGCGGAGCCGTACGAGGTGCTCAAGAGCCAGTCCAGCGGCAGCTGCACGGTCGCCGCCAGCGGCGAGGTGGCGGACCTGCTCGCCACGCTCGGCTGCAACCAGGTGGTCCGGGCGAGCCTGCGCTCCCCCGACGGGGACCACCTGCTCACCGCCGGGCTGTTCAACCTGACCGACAAGGCAACCGCCCAGCGCGTCCGGGACCGGCTGCGGCAACTGCTCGACGAGCGGGAGGGCCGGTTCCGCGGCCTGCCGGCCGGGGACGACACCGAGGCGCTGACCGAGGCCCCGGCCCGGGTCGGCTGGCAGGTACGCGGCCACTACCTCGCGTACTGCCTCGTGGTCCGCGCCGACGGCGAACCGGTGCAGGCCGCCGACCCGAAGGCACGCGAGATCCTCTTCGACCTGATCGAGCTGCACCTCACCAAGGGGGTGCTGGAGCGCCGGGCGACCGGCGGCACCGCCGGCCAGCCGAATCCCACCCCCAGCGACAGCGACGAGGACGACAGCGAGAACGACTGACGCGACCTCTCAGCCCTCGGCGGCAGGCCCGTCGGTGAATACGCGGAGCCGGCGGGTCAGGTCGGCGCGGCGGGCGTACTCGGCGGGGTCGTCGGGATAGCCGACGGCGACCAGCGTGAGCCCGTGCGCCGGGGCCACCGTCACCTCGCTGGACCGCTCCCGCCGGGTCAACAGGCCGCCCGGCCACTCCACCGGGCGCCGCCCGTCCCCCGCCACCAGCATCGCCCCGACCAGGCTGCGCACCATCGCCTGGCAGAACGCGTCGGCCTGGACGGTGGCGACCAGCAGGCCGTCGGGGTCGCGCCGCCAGTCCAGCCGGGTCACCTCGCGCAGCGTGGTCGCGTGCTCCTTGCGCCGGCAGTACGCGGCGAAGTCGTGCTCCCCCACCAGCCCCGCCGCGGCGGCGTTGAGCAACGCCAGGTCGAGCGGCCTCGGCCAGGCCAGCACCTCGTGCCGGCGCAGCGGCTCGGCACCGAAGGGCGCGTCGGTCACCCGGTACTCGTAGCGGCGGAAGGTCGCCGAGAAGCGGGCGTCGAAGTCCGCCGGCACCTCGGTCATCGCCCGCACCCGCACGTCGGTGGGGAGCAGCCGGGCCAGCCGGCGCAGCAGCCGCCCCTCGTGCTCACGCCACACGGCGGCCGGCAGGTCGAGGTGGCAGACCTGGCCGGTGGCGTGCACCCCGGCGTCGGTCCGCCCGGCCACGGTCAGCCCCGTCGCCACGCCCGCGCCGAGGACCAGGTCGAGGGTCTCGGCGAGCACGCCGGCCACCGTCCGCCGGGTCGGCTGGGCCGCCCAGCCGGAGAAACCGGTGCCGTCGTACGCGACCGCCAGCCGCAGCCGGATCCGCTCGTCCACCTCGTACCTCCTCACGGGTCGGGCCCGGCACCCCAGGAAGGGATGCCGGGCCCGACGGTGCTGCCGTTGCTCAGGCCTTGTTCTCGGTGCCCTCGGCGGCCTCGTCGCTGTCCTCGCGGGCGGCGGCGGTGTCGCCGGACGCCGACACCGGCGCCTCGGAGTCCTGGTCGGTCTCGGCCGACGCCGGGGCCTCCTCGGCCGGGGCGAGCGCCTCGACCTTGTCCTGCTGCGCGGCCTTGCGGGCCGCGGTCTTCCTGTTCGCCTTCGGCTCGGCGACCTGAAGCTCCTCGACCAGCTCGATGATCGCCATCGGAGCGTTGTCACCCTTGCGCGGACCGGTCTTCACGATCCGGGTGTAGCCGCCCGGACGGTTGGCGTACCGGGGCGCGATCTGGTCGAACAGGGAGTAGACCACGTCCTTGTCCTTGACGACGCCCAGCACCCGCCGACGGGAGGCGAGGTCGCCCCGCTTGGCCTTGGTGATGAGCTGCTCGGCCAGCGGACGCAGCCGCCGGGCCTTCGTCTCGGTGGTCTTGATCTTGCCGTGCTGGAACAGCGCGGTGGCCAGGTTGGCCAGCATCAGCCGCTCGTGCGCGGGGCTGCCGCCGAGGCGGGGGCCCTTGGTGGGCGTGGGCATGCTTGGTGCTCCTCAGGTGTGGCGGCAGCGGGGACTAGAGCTGCTCGGTCTCGCGGTAGTCGTCGGTGTCGTAGTCGGCCTCACCGAAGGCGTCCACGACGTGCGCCGGGTCGAAGTTCGGGGCCGAGTCCTTCAGCCCCAGACCCATCCCGGCCAGCTTCATCTTGACCTCGTCGATCGACTTCTGGCCGAAGTTGCGGATGTCGAGGAGGTCGGCCTCGGTGCGCCCGATCAGCTCACCGACGGAGTTGATGCCCTCGCGCTTGAGGCAGTTGTAGGAGCGGACGGTCAGGTCCAGCTCCTCGATCGGCAGGGCCAGGTCCGCCGCCAGCTGGGCGTCCTGCGGCGACGGCCCGATGTCGATGCCCTCGGCGGTCTCGTCCAGCTCCCGGGCCAGCCCGAAGAGCTCCACCAGCGTCGAACCGGCGGAGGCCAGCGCGGTGCGCGGGCCCATCGACGGCTTGGTCTCGACGTCGATGATCAGCCGGTCGAAGTCGGTCCGCTGCTCGACCCGGGTCGCCTCGACGCGGTACGTCACCTTCAGCACCGGCGAGTAGATCGAGTCGACCGGGATCCGGCCGATCTCGGCACCGGCCTGCTTGTTCTGCGCCGCCGTCACGTAGCCACGACCCCGCTCGACGGTCAGCTCCATGTCGAGCCGGCCCTTGCCGTTGAGGGTGGCGAGCTTCAGGTCCGGGTTGTGCACCGAGACGCCGGCCGGGGGCTGGATGTCGCCCGCGGTCACGTCGCCCGGGCCCTGCTTGCGCAGGTACATGCTGACCGGCTCGTCGTGCTCGGAGCTGACGCACAGCTCCTTGATGTTCATGACGAGCTCGACCACGTCCTCCTTGACGCCGGGGATCGTGGTGAACTCGTGCAGCACGCCGTCGATCTTGATGGAGGTGACCGCCGCACCCGGGATCGACGACAGCAGCGTGCGCCGCAGCGAGTTGCCCAGGGTGTACCCGAAGCCCGGCTCCAGCGGCTCGATGGTGAACCGGGAACGGGTCTCGTTGATCGACTCTTCGGACAGAGACGGTCGCTGGCTGATGAGCATGTCTTCTCTTCTCTTCCGGGACGCCCGCTATTTGACGTCCGCGACACAAACCGTTCCGGTGGCCCGCCCCGCAGGACGGACCACCGCAACGAGCCCGACTACTTGGAGTAGAGCTCGACGATCAGCTGCTCCTGGACCTGGGTGTCGATCACCTGGCGGGCCGGGAGCGAGTGCACGAGCACCTTCATCTGGCTCGGGATGGCCTCCAGCCACGCCGGAACCGTCTTGGAGCCGGCCTCGGCCTGCGCCACGACGAACGGGGTGAGCTCCTTGCTCTTGACCCGAACCTCGATGATGTCGTGCTCCTTGACGCGGTACGACGGGATGTCGACCTTCTTGCCGTTCACCGTGAAGTGACCGTGCTTGACCAGCTGGCGGGCCATGTCCCGGGACTTGGCGTAGCCGGCCCGGTAGACCACGTTGTCCAGCCGCGACTCGAGGATCTGCAGGAGGACCTCACCGGTCTTGGCCTGCTTGGCCACGGCCTCCTCGTAGTAACCGCGGAACTGCTTCTCCAGCACGCCGTACACGCGGCGGGCCTTCTGCTTCTCGCGGAGCTGGAGCAGGTACTCCGTCTCCTTCGTGCGGCCGCGGCCGTGCTGCCCGGGCGGGAACGGCCGGGACTCGAACGGGCACTTCGGACCATCGCACTTGCTGCCCTTGAGGAACAGCTTCATCTTCTCCCGCCGGCAACGGCGGCAGTCAGCACCGGTGTAACGAGCCATCTCTCTCTAACCTCTCAGACCCGGCGACGCTTCGGCGGACGGCACCCGTTGTGCGGCTGCGGGGTCACGTCGGAGATCTGACCGACCTCCAGCCCGACGGCCTGCAGCGAACGGATGGCGGTCTCCCGGCCGGAGCCGGGGCCCTTGACGAACACGTCGACCTTGCGCATGCCGTGCTCCATCGCCCGGCGCGCGGCAGCCTCGGCGGCCAGCTGCGCGGCGAACGGGGTCGACTTGCGGGAGCCCTTGAAGCCCACCTGGCCGGCCGAGGCCCAGGAGATGACAGCACCCGTCGGGTCCGTGATGGACACGATGGTGTTGTTGAAGGTGCTCTTGATGTGCGCCTGCCCGTGGGCGACGTTCTTGCGTTCCTTGCGCCGGACCTTCTTGACGGCGGCTCCGGCACGAGCCTTCGGTGGCATAAGTCTGTGCGCTCCTAATTACTTCTTGCCGGGCTTCTTCTTGCCGGCGACGGTCCGCTTCGGGCCCTTGCGGGTGCGGGCGTTGGTCCGCGTCCGCTGGCCACGCACCGGGAGACCACGGCGGTGGCGGATACCGGCGTAGCAGCCGATCTCGACCTTGCGGCGGATGTCAGCGGCGACCTCGCGGCGCAGGTCGCCTTCAACCTTGTAGTTGCCCTCGATGTGGTCGCGGAGCTGGACCAGCTCCTCGTCCGTGAGGTCCCGAGCGCGCTTGTCCGGCGAGATGCCGGTAGCGGCGAGCGTCTCCAGGGCACGGGTGCGGCCGACCCCGAAGATGTAGGTGAGCGCGATCTCCATCCGCTTCTCGCGGGGGAGGTCCACGCCGACTAGACGAGCCATGTGCGGGCGTACTCCTTGTGGTTTCCTGGCGGAGGTCTGCACCCGCCCCACCCCGCTCCGGTCGCCCGACCGGCGCCGTGGCGCCGAAAGGAACGACCGCTGCCCGAGCGGGCCCCGGCCTCCGACCGGGGGTCAACCACGCAGAGGTACGCGATGCGCACCGCTCGCGGCTGGGACGAGCTGATGATGTGTGGGCTGGATCAGCCCTGGCGCTGCTTGTGGCGCGGGTCGCTGCAGATGACCATGACCCGGCCGTGCCGGCGGATAACCCGGCACTTGTTGCAGATCCTCTTGACGCTCGGCTTGACCTTCACGGTTGCCTTACTTCCCATCTGGCCCGGAGGCGCGACGACGCGCGACGCCGGACGTCGAAGACGGACACGGGGACTAGCCGGCCGTCGTCAGGTCGCTTACTTGTAGCGGTAGACGATGCGCCCGCGGGTCAGGTCGTACGGCGAGAGTTCGACGACGACGCGGTCCTCCGGCAGGATGCGGATGTAGTGCTGCCGCATCTTGCCACTGATGTGAGCCAGCACCTTGTGACCGTTCGCGAGCTCCACCCGGAACATGGCGTTCGGCAGGGGCTCGATGACCCGACCCTCGATCTCGATGGCTCCGTCTTTTTTCGGCATGTCCTCCGCTGTCCTGACGTCGGTTACTCCGGACGGCCCACAACGTCTTACACGGGCCCCCGACGCTGATCGGGTGCCCGCGCCAGCCGCGGCTCCGGCCCCACCGAAGCGCAGGGTGGGCATGCCGGAGTGGACGCTGTGCGCCGATCAGAAAGTCTACGCCCGCCTGCGCGCCGCCGCCAAACCGGCCACCCACCAGGTCACCCGGCCGGAGTATTTACGGCCCCGCGCACCGCTCGGAGTGACCTGGGTCACCCGCGCGGCCCCGCCGGAGCCTGGCCGGCGATCAGGCCGCCGGGGAGCCGGCGGGCTGGCGGGCGGTGACCAGCTCGCCCAGGCGCTCCCGACCGCCGTCGAACGCGGTCAGCACCCACACCCCGTCCGGGAGCAACGCCATCGAGTGCTCGACGTGCACCGCCATCGAGCCGTCCCGGGTGACGACGGTCCAGCCGTCGGCCAGCTCGACCGTGCGCGGCGAGCCCAAGGTGATCATCGGCTCGATGGCCAACGCCATGCCCGGCACCAGCCGGGGACCCTTGCCGGGCCGGCCGTGATTGAGCACGTGCGGATCCTGGTGCATCTCGGTGCCGATGCCGTGCCCGCCGTACCCGTCGACGATGCCGTACCGGCCGCCCCTGCGGACCGCCGTCTCCACCGCGTGCGAGATGTCGGTGAGCCGGCCCCGGCCGTTGGCCGCCCCGCGCGCCGCCGCCGCGATCCCGGCCCACATCGCGTCCTCGGCCACCCCGGCCATCCTCAACAGCGCCGGGTCGACCTCCCCCACGCCCACCGTGATCGCCGCGTCGCCGTGCCAGCCGTCGAGCACCGCGCCGCAGTCGATCGAGATCAGGTCGCCCTCCCGGAGCACCTGAGCGGGCGACGGGATCGCGTGCACCACCTGCTCGTTGACCGAGGAGCAGATCGACGCGGGGAAGCCGTGGTAGCCCTTGAACGACGGGACGGCCCCGGCCTCCCGGATGGTCGACTCGGCGATCGCGTCCAGGTCGGCGGTGCTGACCCCGGGGACCACCGCCTCCCGCATCCGACGCAGCGCCTCGGCCACCACAAGGCCGGCGGCGCGCATCTTCTCGATCTGGTCGGGGCTCTTCAGCTGGATGTCCAGCTGGGGACGACGCATGGGGCCGTTACCTTTCGTCGCGCGGAGCAGCGGGGCACGTCGCACGTACCCCGCTGTTCGCACTCTATCCGCCGGGACCCCGGCGTTCGTCAGCCGCCGTACGACTGTTTGTCAGCCGCCGTACGAGCGGAGGGCGTCGATGGCGCGGACGGTGACGTCCTCCACCGGGCCGGTGGCGTCGATGCCCACCAGCTTGCCCTGGGCGCCGTAGTAGTCGACCAGCGGCGCGGTCTTCTCGGCGTACTCGCGCAGCCGGGCGGCGATGGTCTCCGGCTTGTCGTCGTCGCGCTGGAACAGCTCGGCGCCGCAGCGGTCGCAGATGCCGTCCCGGGTGGTCGCGTCGAACTCGACGTGCCAGATCTTGCCGCAGCCCCGGCAGGTGCGCCGGCCCGACAGCCGCCGGATCACCTCGTCGTCGTCGACGACCAGCTCCAGCACCAGGTCGAGCGCGGTGCCCAGGTCGGCGAGGAGCTTGTCCAGCGCGGCGGCCTGCGGCGTGGTGCGCGGGAAGCCGTCGAGCAGGAAGCCCTCCGACGCGTCCGGCTCGGCGAGCCGGTCCCGGACCATGTTGATGGTCACCTCGTCCGGGACCAGCTTGCCCGCGTCCATGTAGCGCTTCGCCTCGACACCCAGCGGCGTGCCCTGGGACACGTTCGCCCGGAAGATGTCACCGGTCGAGATCTTCGGCACCGAGAGGTGAGCGGCGATGAACTCCGCCTGTGTGCCCTTGCCCGCCCCCGGCGGGCCAACCAGAACGAGTCGCATCTACCGCAGGAACCCTTCGTAGTTCCGCTGCATGAGTTGGCTTTCGATCTGCTTCACGGTCTCCAGACCGACGCCGACCATGATGAGCACAGCGGTGCCGCCGAACGGGAAGTTCTGGAACTGCTCGCTGTTCAGCCAGATGAAGAAGAAGTTCGGCAGGATCGAGACGATGCCCAGGTAGAGCGCGCCCGGCAGGGTGATCCGGCTGAGGATGAAGTCGAGATAGTCGGCGGTCGGCTTGCCGGGGCGGATGCCCGGCACGAAGCCGCCGTACTTCTTCATGTTGTCCGCGACCTCGGTCGGGTTGAACGTGATCGACACGTAGAAGTACGTGAAGAAGATGATCAGCAGGAAGTAGATCGCGATGTGCAGCGGGCTCGACGGGTCGACCACGTTGTTCTGGATCCAGGCCTGGGTCTTGCCCGGGTCCGTCTGGTCGAAGAACTGGAGCGCCAGCTGCGGCAGGTAGAGCAGCGACGAGCCGAAGATGACCGGGATGACACCCGCCTGGTTGACCTTCAGCGGGATGTAGGTCGAGGTGCCGCCGTACATCCGCCGGCCGATCATCCGCTTGGCGTACTGCACCGGGATCCGGCGCTGCGCCTGCTCGATGAAGGTGACCGCGGTGATGACCACCAGGACCAGCGCCAGCACCAGGAAGAACTTGCCCCAACCCTGCTGGGTCTTGATCCGCCAGCCCTCGCTGGGGAGGCGGGCCGCGATCGAGGTGAAGATCAGCACCGACATGCCGTTGCCGACACCCCGGTCGGTGATCAGCTCGCCGAGCCACATCACCATGCCGGTGCCGGCGGTCATCGTCATGACCAGGATCGTCAGCGTCAGCCAGTCCGGGATGCCGGTGCCCTGGGGCACGATCGGGAACTGGTCGCACTGGTTGTTGAACAGCTGCCCGGAGCGGGCCAGCGCCACGAACGCCGACGACTGGAGGATGCCCAGCCCGAGCGTGAGGTAGCGGGTGTACTGGGTGATCTTCGCCTGGCCGGCCTGGCCCTCCTTGCGGAGCTGCTCCAACCGCGGGATGACCACGGTGAGCAGCTGCAGGATGATCGATGCCGTGATGTAGGGCATGATGCCCAGCGCGAAGACCGAGAGCTGCAGCAGCGCCCCGCCGGAGAAGAGGTCCAGCAGGTTCAGCACCCCGGTGTTCGCGCTCCCGATGGTGTCGAGGCACTTCTGGACGTTGCCGTACGAGACACCTGGGCTGGGCAGGGTGGCGCCGAGCCGGTAGACCGCGATGATGCCTACCGTGAACAGCAGCTTCTTGCGCAGGTCAGGCGTACGGAACGCACTGAGAAAGGCGGACAGCAACTTCTTCCTCCTGCGCGAGGCGGGCCGCCGGTGGTGGTCCCTGGCGGATCGGGGTGGGTGCCGGGCAAGCGCCCGATATCCATGCTGGGATGGGAGCCTAACAGCCCCGTCCCGGTCCGGGCAGGTGTGCCCGGCTACATAAATCGAATCCGATATTACCCGGTGGAGACGTCCGGGGTAGACCGTGGCGCCCGCCCAGTCACGAAGAACTGAGCGGGCGCCACGGACACGGCCTTACAGCTCGGTGACAGAGCCACCGGCGGCGGTGATCTTCTCCTTGGCCGACGCGCTGAACGCCTGCGCCGACACCTGGATAGACACGCCGTTGAGGTCGCCGGTGCCGAGCACCTTGACCGGGTGGCCCTTGCGGACCGCGCCGGCCTCGACCAGCTCCTGCGGGCCGACCTGGCCGCCGTTCGGGAACAGCTCGGCGAGCCTGTCCAGGTTGACCACCTGGAAGACCACCTTGAACTTGTTCTTGAAGCCCTTCACCTTCGGCAGGCGCATGTGGATGGGCATCTGCCCACCCTCGAACGCCGCCGAGATGTTCTTGCGAGCCTTGGAACCCTTGGTACCGCGACCGGCGGTCTTGCCCTTGGAGCCCTCACCGCGACCCACGCGGGTCTTCGCGGTCTTGGCACCGGGCGCCGGGCGCAGGTGGTGGACCTTGATCGTCATTACTCGACCTCCTCGACCTTCACGAGGTGGTTGACCGCGAAGATCATGCCACGGATCTCGGGACGGTCCTCCTTGACCACCACGTCGTTGATCCGCTTCAGGCCGAGCGAACGCAGCGACTCACGCTGGTTGCGCTTGGCACCGATCTCGGACCGGAGCTGGGTGACCTTCAGGCGAGCCATCAGGACGCCACCCCCGCCCGCGACGCCAGCATGGCGGCCGGCGCGACGTCCTCGACCGGCAGGCCACGACGGGCTGCGACGGCCTCCGGGGACTCCAGCCCCTTCAGCGCCGCCACCGTGGCGTGCACGATGTTGATCGGGTTGGACGAGCCGAGGCTCTTGGAGAGCACGTCGTGGATGCCCGCGCACTCCAGCACGGCACGCACCGGACCACCGGCGATGACACCCGTACCGGCGGAGGCCGGCTTGAGCAGCACCACACCGGCGGCGGCCTCACCCGTCACCGGGTGCGGGATCGAGGAAGCGATCCGCGGCACCTTGAAGAAGTGCTTCTTGGCCTCCTCGACGCCCTTGGCGATCGCCGCGGGCACCTCCTTGGCCTTTCCGTAGCCCACGCCGACGGTGCCGTCGCCGTCGCCCACGATCACCAGGGCGGTGAAGCTGAAGCGACGACCACCCTTCACGACCTTGGCGACGCGGTTGATCGCGACGACCCGCTCGAGGTGCGGGGTCTTCTCGACGGGCGCGTTTCCGCGGCCGCCCTCACGGCGGTTGTCGCGGCGACCACCCTCGTTGCCACCGGACCCGCCGCCACGGCGCTGTTGACCTGGCATC
This sequence comes from Micromonospora sp. NPDC057141, assembly GCF_042670805.1. Classification (NCBI taxonomy): domain Bacteria; kingdom Bacillati; phylum Actinomycetota; class Actinomycetes; order Micromonosporales; family Micromonosporaceae; genus Micromonospora; species Micromonospora sp. NPDC057141. The sequence goes on from NZ_JBHUVA010000038.1 coordinate 24,953, forward strand.
AGCAGCCTTCCTTCTCTCTCGTGACGGGGTTTCTAGAACTCGAGCCCGGCTTCGCGGGCGGCGTCGGCAAGCGCGGCGACCCGCCCCGCGTACCGGTTGCCACCGCGGTCGAAGACGACCTTCGAGACGCCGGCGGCCTTGGCCCGCTCGGCGAGCAGGGTGCCGACCTTGCCGGCCAGGGCGCTCTTGTCGCCCTCGGTGCCGCGCAGCGACGCGTCCAGGGTCGAGGCCGACGCCAGGGTGTGACCCTTGGTGTCGTCGACGATCTGCGCGACGATGTGGCGCAGCGACCGGGTGACGACCAGGCGGGGACGCTCGGGGGTGCCGCTGACGTTCTTGCGGACCCGGAAGTGTCGCCGCGCACGGCCGACGGCGCGCTTGGCGGCGACGCCGCGGCGACGCTTGAGCAGCGTGGCGCTCACTTCTTACCTGCCTTTCCGGCCTTACGACGAATGACCTCGCCCTGGTACTTGACGCCCTTGCCCTTGTAGGGCTCCGGCGGGCGGATCTTCCGGATGTTGGCGGCGACCTCGCCGACGAGCTGCTTGTCGATGCCGGCCACGTGGAACACGGTCGGCTTCTCCACCGTGAAGGTGATGCCGTTCGGCGCGGGGACCAGCACCGGGTGCGAGAACCCGAGCGCGAACTCCAGGTCCTTGCCCTTGGCCGTGACCCGGTAACCGGTGCCGGCGATCTCCAGGCTCTTGCGGTGGCCCTCGGTCACGCCGACGATCATGTTGGCGATCAGGGTCCGGCTCAGGCCGTGCAACTCCTTGGCCTTGCGCTCGTCGTTCGGCCGGTTGACCTGGAGCTGGCCGTCCTCGGCCCGCTCCGCGGTGATCGGCTCGGCGAGCACGTGCGTGAGCTCGCCCTTCGGGCCCTTGACCTTGACGGCCTGGCCGTCGATCGTGATGTCGACGCCGGCAGGCACCGGGATCGACTTACGTCCAATACGCGACATTTCTACCTGTCTCCCGTTACCAGACGAAGGCGAGGACTTCCCCGCCAACGCTCCGCTTGCGGGCCTGCCGGTCGGTGAGCAGTCCCTGGGACGTCGAAATGATCGCCACGCCCAGCCCGCCGAGCACCCGCGGGAGCCCGTCCGACTTGGCGTACACCCGGAGACCGGGCTTGGACACGCGCTTGATGCCGGCCAGGCTCCGCTCGCGGCTCTGGCCGTACTTCAGCTCGACGACCAGTCGCTTGCCGACGGCGCCCTCCTCGGGCTCCTCGACCGACCAGGTGGCGATGTAGCCCTCGGCCTTCAGGACCTCGGCGATGTTCGCCTTGATCTTGGAGTAGGGCATCGTCACCCGGTCGTGGTACGCCTGGTTGGCGTTACGCAGACGCGTGAGCATGTCTGCGATCGGGTCGGTCATCGTCATGGATTTCGTCAGCCTTTCTCGCCGGGGTTCCCGGGGCGGTCAGCCCCGGGCCTACGGCGAAGAGCAATACATGATCGGTGCAAGGGGGCCCCGGCCGGCGGCCGGGGCGCGGTCGCCCTTACCAGGAAGCCTTGGACACGCCCGGCAGCTCACCGCGGTGGGCCATCTCCCGGATGCAGACCCGGCAGAGACCGAACTTGCGGTAGACCGCCTTGGGACGCCCGCACCGCTGGCAGCGGGTGTACGCGCGAACCGAGAACTTCGGCTTCGCGGCCGCCTTGAGGATCAGCGCCTTCTTGGCCATCTCAGTTCTCCTTGAACGGGAAGCCCAGGAGCTTGAGCAGCGCCCGGCCCTCGTCGTCGGTCGTGGCGGTCGTGACCACCGTGATGTCCATGCCCCGCTGGCGATCGATCTTGTCCTGGTCGATCTCGTGGAACACCGACTGCTCGGTCAGGCCGAACGTGTAGTTGCCGTGCCCGTCGAGCTTGCGCCCGTCCAGCCCGCGGAAGTCGCGGATACGCGGCAGCGCGATGGAGAGCAGGCGGTCCAGGAACTCCCACATCCGGTCGCCGCGGAGGGTGACCTTCGCGCCGATCGGCATGCCCTCGCGGAGCTTGAACTGCGCGATGGACTTGGTCGCCCGCCGCACCTGCGGCTTCTGGCCGGTGATCGTGGCCAGGTCCCGGACGGCGCCGTCGATCAGCTTGGCGTCCCGGGCGGCCTCGCCGACACCCATGTTCACGACGATCTTGACCAGCCGCGGCACCTGCATGGGGTTGCCGTAGCTGTGCTGCTCCTGCAGCTTGGCCGCGATCTCGTTGCGGTACCGCTCCTTGAGGCGCGGCATGGTCTTGGTTTCGGTAGCCGTGGTCATCACAGGTCCTTACCGGAGCTACGCGCGATGCGGACCTTCTGGCCGTTGTCGTCGATCCGGTACCCGACGCGGGTCGGGTTCCCGTCGGAGTCCACGACCATCACGTTGGAGACGTGGATCGGGGCTTCCTGGGTGACGATGCCGCCGGTCTTGGCGCCACGCTGGGTGGTGCTGATGCGGGTATGCTTCTTGACCCGGTTCACGCCCTCGACCAGGACCTTGTCCTGCCGCGGGTAGGCCGCGATGACCTTGCCCTTGGCACCCTTGTCCTTGCCGGCGATGACGACGACCGTGTCGCCCTTCTTGACCTTCACGGTCACAACACCTCCGGCGCGAGGGAAATGATCTTCATGAACCGCTTGTCCCGCAGCTCGCGACCCACCGGGCCGAAGATACGGGTACCGCGCGGGTCCCCACCGTCCTTGATGATGACGGCGGCGTTCTCGTCGAAGCGGATGTACGAGCCGTCCGGCCGCCGCTTCTCCTTGGCGGTGCGGACGACGACGGCCTTGACGACGTCGCCCTTCTTCACACCGGCACCCGGGATCGCGTCCTTGACCGTGGCCACGATGACGTCGCCGATGCTCGCGTAGCGCCGACCGGAGCCCCCGAGAACCCGGATGCACAGGATCTCCCGGGCACCCGTGTTGTCGGCGACGCGCAGTCGCGACTCCTGCTGAATCACGTCTATCTCCTATGTCTGCCGGTTCTCCGGCCGCCTGCCGCGGCCGGAGCCTGGCGGAACCTGCGCCCGACTGACGCCGGGCGAGCTCGAGCCTTCGCTACTTGGCCTTTTCCTGGATCTCCACGATCCGCCAACGCTTGGTGGCGGACAGCGGCCGGGTCTCCATGATCAGGACCCGGTCGCCGATGCCGGCGGCGTTCTGCTCGTCGTGCACCTTCAGCTTGCGGGTACGGCGCATGATCTTGCCGTACAGCGCGTGCTTGACCCGGTCCTCGACCTCGACCACGACGGTCTTGTCCATCTTGTCGCTGACGACGAGGCCCTCACGCACCTTCCGGCGGGCCCGTGCGTCGACGGTGGTGTTCTCAGTCTCGCTCATGATGCAGTCACCTCAGTCGGCGCGACCGAGAGACCCAGCTCGCGCTCACGCATGATCGTGTAGATCCGGGCGATCTCCCGACGGATGACCTGCAGCCGCCGGTTGTTGTCCAGCTGCCCGGTTGCGGCCTGCACGCGGAGGTTGAACAGCTCCGCCTTGGCCTCACGCAGCTTCGTGACCAGCTCCTCCTCGGAGAGCTCACGCAGCTCGGAGGCCTTAACGCCCGCTGCCATCAGGATTCACCCACTTCGCGCGTAACAATGCGGCACTTCATCGGGAGCTTGTGGATCGCGCGACGCATCGCCTCTCGCGCGATCTGCTCGTTGGGGAACGACATCTCGAACAGGATCCGCCCCGGCTTGACGTTGGCGACCCACCACTCGGGCGAGCCCTTACCGGAACCCATCCGGGTCTCGGCCGGCTTCTTGGTCAGGGCCTGGTCCGGGAAGATCGAAATCCAGACCTTACCGCCACGCTTGATGTGGCGGGTCATCGCGATACGCGCCGACTCGATCTGCCGGTTCGTCACGTACGCCGGCTCGAGAGCCTGGATCCCGAACTCGCCGAACACCACGCGGTTGCCACCCTTGGACGCGCCGTGGCGGTCCGGGTGGTGCGGCTTGCGGAAGCCCTTCGGGGGCTTGCGCGGCATCAGCATCTGTCAGCCCTCCTGCTGCGTTTCTGCCGGAGTGGAAGCGGCCGACGCGACCGCACCAGCATCGATCGGCTCGCCACTCGGCGTCTCGGCCTGCTGCGCGATGGTGGTCGCGGCAGCCCGGCCGGCCTCGGTGCCACCGGCGGTCGTGCCGGACGAACCGGACCGACCACGACGCGGCCGCTCGGGGCGGTCGCCGCGCTCACGGCGCGGGCGCGACGGAGCCTCGGCCGGAGTCTCCCGGCCCGGCACCGCGTCACCCTTGTAGATCCAGACCTTCACGCCGATCCGGCCGAAGGTGGTACGGGCCTCGAAGAAGCCGTACTCGATGTTGGCCCGCAGCGTGTGCAGCGGAACCCGGCCCTCGCGGTAGAACTCGGTCCGGCTCATCTCGGCGCCGCCGAGGCGACCCGAGACCTGGACCCGGATGCCCTTGCAGACCGGGTTCTTCATCGCCGACTGCATCGCCTTGCGCATCGCCCGACGGAAGCTGACCCGGCTGGAGAGCTGCTCGGCGACGCCCTGGGCGACCAGCTGCGCGTCCGACTCGGGGTTCTTCACCTCGATGATGTTCAGCTGCACCTGCTTGCGGGTGAGCTTCTCCAGCTCGCCGCGGATCCGGTCGGCCTCCGCACCCTTACGGCCGATGACGATGCCCGGCCGGGCGGTGTGGATGTCGACGCGGACCCGGTCCCGGGTGCGCTCGATGTCGACCTTGGAGATGCCGGCACGCTCGAGACCCTTGGACATCATCCGGCGGATCTTGACATCCTCGCCGATGTAGTCCTTGTAGAGCTTGTCCGCGAACCAGCGGGACTTCCAGTCGGTCGAGATGCCGAGCCGGAACCCAGTGGGGTGAACCTTCTGACCCATTACTCGGCGCCCTCCGTCTTGCTCTCCGTCTCAGCGGCCGCAGCCTGCTGCGCCGGGGCGGCCTTCTTCGCCGCGGACTTCTTCGGCGCGGCCGGCACGACCGCCTCGACCGCCACGGTGATGTGGCAGGTGCGCTTGCGGATCCGGTACGCCCGGCCCTGCGCCCGCGGCCGGAACCGCTTCATCGTCGGGCCCTCGTCGACGAACGCCTCGCTGACGAGCAGCGCGTCGGGGTCCAGCCGCTCGTTGTTCTCCGCGTTGGCGATCGCGCTAGCGAGCACCTTGTACACCTGCTCGCTCGCAGCCTGCGGCGCGAACTGCAGCACCGTGAGCGCCTCCTTCGCGGGCAGGCCGCGGACGAGGTTGACCACCCGGCGCGCCTTCATCGGCGAGATGCGCACGTGCCGCGCAACCGCCCGCGCGCCCGGAAGCACCGGAGCGTCGCCCTTTCCTGGCATCGCTGTAACCCCTTGTTCCTCTATCCGTATGCCCGCGGCTCAGCGCCGGCGGCTCTTCCGGTCGTCCTTCTCGTGACCCTTGAAGGTGCGGGTCAGCGCGAACTCGCCGAGCTTGTGCCCGACCATCGCCTCGGTGACGAACACCGGGACGTGCTTGCGTCCGTCGTGCACGGCGATCGTGTGGCCGAGCATCTCGGGGATGATCGTCGAGCGCCGCGACCAGGTCTTGATGACGTTCTTCGAGCCCTTGTCGTTCTGCGTCTCCACCTTCTTGAGCAGGTGGTCGTCGACGAACGGGCCCTTCTTCAGGCTGCGAGGCATGTCTTATCTCCCTCAGCCGCGCTTACGCGTGGCGTAGCGGCGGCGGACGATCAGCCGGTCGCTCGGCTGGCCCTTACGACGGGTGCGGCCCTCGGGCTTACCCTGCGGGTTGACCGGGTGGCGACCACCGGAGGTCTTGCCCTCACCACCACCGTGCGGGTGGTCGACCGGGTTCATGGCGACACCACGGACGGTCGGGCGCTTGCCCTTCCACCGCATCCGGCCGGCCTTGCCCCAGTTGATGTTCGACTGGTCGGCGTTGCCGATCTCGCCGATGCTGGCGCGGCAGCGCACGTCGACGCGCCGGATCTCGCCGGACGGCATCCGGAGGGTCGCGTACGCGCCCTCCCGGCCGAGCAGCTGGATACCGACGCCGGCCGAGCGGGCCAGCTTGGCGCCGCCGCCCGGACGAAGCTCCACGTTGTGGATCGTCGTACCGACCGGGATGTTGCGCAGCGGCAGGTTGTTGCCGGGCTTGATGTCGGCGCCCGGACCGGACTCGATCGCGTCGCCCTGCTTCAGGTCCTTCGGCGCGATGATGTAGCGCTTCTCGCCGTCGGCGTAGTGCAGCAGCGCGATGCGCGCGGTGCGGTTCGGGTCGTACTCGATGTGCGCGACCTTCGCCGGGATGCCGTCCTTGTCGACCCGCTTGAAGTCGATCAGACGGTACTGGCGCTTGTGGCCGCCACCGTGGTGCCGCGTGGTGATCCGGCCGTGGGCGTTACGCCCGCCCTTCTTCGGCAGCGGAGCCAGCAGCGACTTCTCGGGCGTCGACCGGGTGATCTCGGCGAAGTCGGCGACGCTCGAGCCACGCCGGCCCGGCGTCGTCGGCTTGTACTTACGGATAGCCATTGTCTACACCCCTCAGCTGACCGGGCCGCCGAAGGCCTCGATACGGTCACCGTCAGCCAGCTTCACGATCGCCCGCTTGGTGGCCTTGCGCTGACCGAAGCCGGTCTTGGTGCGCTTGCGCTTACCCTCGCGGTTGAGCGTGTTGACCGTCAGGACGCGGACGTTGAAGATCTGCTGGACAGCGATCTTGATCTCGGTCTTGTTGGCGTCCGGGTGCACCAGGAAGGTGTACCAGTTCCGGTTCAGCTCGCTGTAGCTCTTCTCCGAGACGACCGGCGCGATGATGACGTCACGCGGATCGGCGATCGTGCTCACTTGTCACCCTCCTCGGTGGTCTCAGCCGGCACACCCAGGAACTCGTCCAGGGCGTCCTTGGTGAAGACCACGTCGTCGGCCACCAACACGTCGTACGTGTTGAGCTGGCCGGCCTCGATCAGGTGCACCCGCGGCTCGTTGCGCAGCGACACCCAGTTCAGCTCGTCGGTGCTGCTCAGCACGACCAGGACGCGACGCGCCTCGGTCAGCTTGGCCAGCGTGGCCAGGGCGGCCTTGGTCGACGGCTTCTCGCCCGAGACGAACGCCTCGACGACGTGCACCTGGCCGGCGCGGGCCCGGTCGGAGAGGGCGCCACGCAGGGCGGCGGCCTTCATCTTCTTCGGGGTCCGCTGGCTGTAGTCGCGCGGCACCGGGCCGTGGACCACGCCACCGCCGGCGAACTGCGGCGCGCGGATCGAACCCTGGCGGGCCCGACCGGTGCCCTTCTGCTTGTACGGCTTCTTGCCGCCACCGGCGACCTCGCCGCGGGTCTTGGCCTTGTGCGTGCCCTGCCGGGCGGCCGCAAGCTGGGCCACCACGACCTGGTGCATCAGCGCGATGTTGGCCTGGACGTCGAAGATGTCGGTCGGCAGCTCGACGGAGCCGCTCTTCGCGCCTTCGACGTTGCGCACGTCAACGGTGGTCACTTGGCCGCACCGCCCTTCTTCACCTTGACCTTGGCCGCAGTACGGACCAGGACCAGCGCGCCCTTGGGGCCGGGGATGGCGCCGCGGACGAGCAGGAGGTTGTTCTCGGTGTCGACCGCCTGGACGGTCAGGTTCTGGACGGTGTAGCGCACGCCACCCATCCGACCCGCCATCCGGGTGCCCTTGAAGACGCGACCCGGGGTGGCGCAGGCGCCGATGGAGCCCGGCGAGCGGTGCTTGCGCTCGACACCGTGGCTGGCGCGCAGACCGTGGAAGCCGTGCCGCTTCATCGGGCCGGCGTAGCCCTTGCCCTTGGTCTTGCCGGTGACGTCGATGGTGACGCCGACCGGGAACTCCTCGACCGTGACCTCCTGGCCCGGCGAGTAGTCCGCGGCGTCCGTGGTGCGCAGCTCGACGATGTGCCGGCGCGGCGCCACGTCCGCCTTCGCGTAGTGCCCGCTGACCGGCTTCTTGACCTTGCGCGGGTCGATGGTGCCGTACGCGAGCTGGACCGCGGAGTAACCGTCCTTCTCGGCGCTACGAACCTGGCTGACGACGCACGGGCCGGCCTGAACCACGGTCACGGGCACAACCTTGTTGTTGTCCCAGACCTGGGTCATGCCGAGCTTGGCGCCCAGGATCCCCTTGACTTGCCTGTCCATTTGTCCGGTCCCTACAGCTTGATCTCGATGTCGACGCCAGCCGGCAGGTCGAGGCGCATGAGCGAGTCGACCGTCTTCGGGGTCGGGTCGATGATGTCGATCAGCCGCTTGTGCGTACGCATCTCGAAGTGCTCGCGCGAGTCCTTGTACTTGTGCGGCGAGCGGATAACGCAGAAACGGTTGATCTCCGTGGGCAGCGGCACCGGGCCAGCGACCTGCGCCCCGGTACGCGTCACCGTCTCGACGATCTTCCGAGCCGAGGAGTCGACGACCTCGTGGTCATAGGCCTTGAGCCGGATGCGGATCTTCTGTCCCGCCATGGTGGCTTCTGTTCCTTCTCTCGATGCCGCTGTGTTGCGGGCGCCTGCACCGGCTGGTGCAGGCCCACTTCCGCCGACCCCCGCGGTCGGGCGTGTCGCGCCCTCGGACCAGACTCCGCCCCGGGACCCCGGAGCTCTGCTGGCCATGCGGTGGGTCAATGGCGCCGATCGCGTCACCGCGACCCGGACGCCGTGCGAGGGTGGCTGACCGCCCAGGGGCAGGCCAACCACCCTACGCGCGACTGTTCTACGACCCGGAGGTCCAGCGAAGGCCGGACGCGGGCGATGAACTGCCGTTACGCAACCTGACTAGTATGCCGCACGACCGGCGACGACGCTAATCGGGGTTACCCAGTTCACTTGACGATCTTGGTGACGCGACCCGCGCCGACCGTACGGCCACCCTCCCGGATCGCGAACTTGAGGTTTTCCTCCATCGCGATGGGCTGGATCAGCTTGACGCTCATCGTGGTGTTGTCGCCCGGCATGACCATCTCGGTGCCCTCGGGCAGCGTGACGACGCCGGTGACGTCCGTGGTCCGGAAGTAGAACTGCGGGCGGTAGTTCTGGAAGAACGGGGTGTGCCGGCCGCCCTCCTCCTTGGAGAGGATGTAGACCGTCGCCTCGAAGTCCGTGTGCGGGGTCGTGGTGCCCGGCTTGATGACCACCATGCCGCGCTCGACGTCCTCGCGCTTGGTGCCACGCAGCAGGAGACCGACGTTCTCACCCGCGCGCGCGTCGTCCAGGGTCTTCCGGAACATCTCGATCGCGGTGACCTTGGTCTTGAAGCCCTTCTCGCGGATGCCGACGACCTCGACGTCCTCGTTCGGGAGCAACACACCGCGCTCGACACGACCGGTGACCACGGTACCACGGCCGGTGATCGTGAACACGTCCTCGACGGGCATGAGGAACGGCTTCTCGGTCTCGCGCTCCGGCTGCGGGATCGCGGTGTCGACCGCGTTCATCAGCTCGAGCAGCTTCTCGGTCCAGACCGGGTCGCCCTCGAGCGCCTTCAGCGCGGAGACCTGCACGACCGGCAGGTCGTCGCCCGGGTACTCCTGCGAGGAGAGCAGCTCGCGGACCTCGAGCTCGACGAGCTCCAGGAGCTCGTCGTCGTCGACCATGTCGCTCTTGTTGAGCGCCACGACGATGTACGGCACACCGACCTGACGGGCCAGCAGCACGTGCTCGCGGGTCTGCGGCATCGGGCCGTCGGTCGCCGCCACCACCAGGATCGCGCCGTCCATCTGCGCGGCACCGGTGATCATGTTCTTGATGTAGTCGGCGTGCCCGGGGCAGTCGACGTGCGCGTAGTGCCGCGCCTCGGTCTGGTACTCGACGTGCGCGATGGAGATCGTGATGCCGCGGGCCTTCTCCTCCGGCGCCTTGTCGATCTCGTCGAACGGGGTGTACGGGTTCAGGTCCGGGAACTGGTCGTGCAGGACCTTGGTGATGGCCGCCGTCAGCGTCGTCTTACCGTGGTCGATGTGACCAATGGTGCCGATGTTGACGTGCGGCTTAGTCCGCTCGAACTTCGCCTTCGCCACTGGTGTCCTCCTGTGGACTTCTTGGTTCTTCTCGCCCGGCACGCCAGGTAGGCGCTTAGGACTCTGTCGACAGCCTTTCCGGCCTTGCGGCCGGGAAGCTTTTGTGGGTTCTGCGGCGATGAAGCCTACAGTCCCGGTCTCACACAACCCGACCGAGGTGGCCGCGGGCGGGAGTTTCCTCCCGCGACCCGCCCCGGTTCATCGGATCAGCTCAGGCGAGCGTCACTCACCAGTCGCCTTGGCGATGATCTCCTTCGCCACCGAGGCCGGAATCTCGGCGTAGGAGTCGAACTGCATGCTGTAGCTAGCCCGGCCCTGAGTCTTCGACCGCAGGTCGCCGACGTAGCCGAACATCTCCGACAGCGGCACCAGCGCCCGCACGATGCGGGTGCCGCTGCGCTCCTCCATCGCCTGGATGATGCCACGGCGGGAGTTGAGGTCGCCGATGACGTCACCCATGTTCTCCTCAGGAGTGGTGACCTCGACGGACATCACCGGCTCGAGCAGCGCCGGGTCGGCCTTGCGGGCCGCCTCCTTCAGCGCCATCGAACCAGCGATCTTGAACGCCATCTCGGACGAGTCGACCTCGTGGTACTGGCCGTCCACCAACGTCAGCTTGACACCCACCAGCGGGAAGCCGGCGAGAATGCCGTACTGCATGGCGTCCTGGGCACCGGCGTCCACCGACGGAATGAACTCCCGGGGGATGCGGCCACCCGTGACGGCGTTCGCGAACTCGTAGGTCGGCGAGTCGTTGTCCAGCGGCAGCGGCTCCAGGCTGATGATGACCCGGGCGTACTGGCCGGAACCACCGGTCTGCTTCTTGTGGGTGTACTCGACCTTCTCCACCTTGCGGCGGATGGTCTCGCGGTACGCCACCTGCGGCTTGCCGATGTTCGCCTCGACGTTGAACTCGCGGCGCATCCGGTCGACCAGGATGTCCAGGTGCAGCTCGCCCATGCCGGAGATGACCGTCTGGCCGGTCTCGTCGTCCAGCTTGACGCGGAAGGTCGGGTCCTCCTCGGCCAGCCGCTGGATGGCGGTGCTGAGCTTCTCCTGGTCAGCCTTGGTCTTCGGCTCGATGGCGACCTCGATGACCGGCTCCGGGAACGTCATCGACTCCAGGATGACCGGGTTCGCCGGGTCGCAGAGCGTGTCACCCGTGGTGGTCTGCTTGAGACCCTGCACCGCGATGATGTCGCCAGCCTGGGCCGAGCCGCGCTCTTCCCGCTTGTTGGCGTGCATCTGGTAGATCTTGCCGATCCGCTCCTTGCGGTCCTTGGTGGAGTTGACCACCTGGGACCCGGACTCGACCACGCCGGAGTAGACCCGGACGTAGGTGAGCTTGCCGAGGTGCTTGTCGGTCTGGATCTTGAAGGCGAGACCGGAGAACGGCTCCTTCTTCGACGGCTTCCGCTGCAGCGGCGTCTCGCCGTCGGTCGCGGTGCCCTCGATGGCCGGGATGTCCAGCGGCGACGGCAGGAAGTCGACCACGGCGTCGAGCATGGGCTGGACGCCCTTGTTCTTGAACGCCGAGCCGCAGAGCACCGGGTTGGCCTTGCTGGCGATCGTGGCGCGCCGGATGGCGGCCTTGATCTCCTCGACGGAGATCTCCTCGCCCTCCAGGTACTTCTCCATCACCGCGTCGTCGACGTCGGCCAGGGTCTCCATCAGCTTCTCGCGCCATTCCGCGGCGGAGTCGGCGAGGTCGGCCGGGATCTCCTCGATCGCGTAGTCCTCACCCTTCTGGGTCTCCCCGCGCCAGGTGAGGGCGCGCATGCCGATCAGGTCGACGACGCCGATGTGGTCGCCCTCGAGGCCGATCGGGATCTGGAGCACCAGCGGGGTGGCGTTCAGCCGGTCGATCATCATCTGGACGCAGCGGAAGAAGTCCGCGCCGGTCCGGTCGAGCTTGTTGACGAAGCACATCCGCGGGACGTCGTACTTGTCGGCCTGACGCCAGACGTTCTCCGTCTGCGGCTCCACGCCGGCCACGCCGTCGTAGACCGCGACCGCGCCGTCCAGCACCCGCAGCGACCGCTCGACCTCGACCGTGAAGTCGACGTGACCGGGCGTGTCGATGATCTGGATCGTGTGGCCCTTCCACTCACACTTGGTAGCAGCGGAGGTGATGGTGATACCACGCTCCTGCTCCTGCTCCATCCAGTCCATGACGGCAGCGCCCTCGTGGACCTCACCGATCTTGTACGTGATACCGGTGTAGAAGAGGATCCGCTCGGTGGTGGTGGTCTTACCGGCATCGATGTGCGCCATGATGCCGATGTTGCGTACGTTGGCGAGCGCGTCTGCGGCGGCCACTTCAATCCCTACTTATCGTCGTCTCGACACAACTGGCGGTGGTTCCGGCGCCACGCGGGCGCCGGAACCAGATGTGTTACCAGCGGTAGTGCGCGAAGGCCTTGTTCGACTCGGCCATCTTGTGCGTGTCCTCGCGCCGCTTGACGGCGGCACCGAGGCCGTTGCTCGCGTCCAGCAGCTCGTTCATCAGCCGCTCGATCATGGTCTTCTCGCGCCGGGCGCGGGAGTAGGTGACCAGCCAGCGCAGGCCCAGGGTGGTCGCCCGGGCGGGCCGGACCTCGACCGGGACCTGGTAGGTGGCGCCACCGACACGGCGGCTGCGCACCTCGAGGGTCGGCTTGACGTTGTCCATCGCCCGCTTCAGGGTGACGACCGGGTCGGTGCCGGACTTCTCGCGGCAGCCCTCCAGGGCCGCGTACACGATGCGCTCGGCGAGCTGGCGCTTGCCGCGCAGCAGGATCTTGTTCACCAGCTGGGTGACCAACGGCGAGTTGTACACCGGGTCAGCGACCAGCGGCTTCCGCGGAGCGGGTCCCTTACGCGGCATCTCAGCTCTTCTCCTTCTTCGCGCCGTAACGGCTGCGCGCCTGCTTGCGGTTGCGGACACCCTGGGTGTCCAGCGAACCGCGGACGATCTTGTAACGCACGCCGGGGAGGTCCTTCACCCGGCCGCCGCGAACGAGCACGATGGAGTGCTCCTGCAGGTTGTGACCCACGCCCGGGATGTAGGCGGTCACCTCGATCTGGCTGCTGAGCTTGACGCGAGCGACCTTGCGCAGCGCCGAGTTCGGCTTCTTCGGGGTGGTGGTGTACACGCGGGTGCACACGCCGCGCCGCTGAGGGGAACCCTTCAGCGCCGGGGTCTTGGTCTTGCTCGTCTTCGCCTGGCGGCCCTTTCGGACCAGCTGCTGGATCGTGGGCACCGGGTTTCTCCGCTCCCTTCGGCCGCCTTCCGGCGACCGCGCCGTCTGCTCGTAGCCATCCCTCGTGGAAAGGCTCTCCTACATTCCGGCCAGGGCCACCTTGCGGAGGTCCCGGCACCCGCGGTCGGGCGTGTCGCCCAACTCACGGTCCCGGTGCAGCCGCTCGCGCGCGCACCGGATTTCTGTCACCGGCAGGCGGTCACCGCGCGCCGGGTCTTTTGACTCTGTCGTGCTGCCGCGCGATCACCGGGAACCCGGGTCCGACGCACGCACGAGTTGCCCGGGCGAGCCCGGGCACAAGGGGAAAGAGTACCTATCACAGCCGCACAGGTCAAAACGGAGAGGTCCCGGAGATCAGCGTCACCGCCCTGCCGGCCGAACCGTCGCACCTGCCCACCCGTGATGGGCACCTACGGAAACAAGTGTAACGGCTCCCGCCGCACCCGGCCCATCGGCCCTGGGTAACACGGCCGCCCGCCACCGCCATGTCGGCGACGTGGCGGCATCCCGCATCCCGGACCCCGCCACGTCGCCGACATGGTGTCGATCAAGCAGAAGCGGGCCGGGTCCCCGGGCCGGCGGCTCAGCCCAGGGCGAGCAGCAGTGCCAGGCCGAGACCCAGCAGGCTGAGCACCAGACCTACCGCGCCGCAACTGATCCCGGCCACCGCCAGACCCCCGCCCGTGAAGCGCACCGCCGGCGGGGGCCCCGGACGCCGGAGCTGTCGCCTGCCGAGCAGGCCGGCCACCACGGCCGCCGTGCCCGCCAGCAGTCCGAGGACCGTGAACACACCCGCGGCCCAGGCGCCCTGGGTGCCCGCGGTCGCCCCGAGGCAGATCACCAGGAGCGACACCAGGGCGGAGGCGATGCCTGCCACCAGGGACCCGATCGCGAGCCCGGACGTGACCGGGGGCACATCGAGGTGCACCACGCCGAACGGGGTGCCCGGTACCGGGTCGACCCGCTTGGGCGGCCGGGCCGCCCCCCTCGGCGGCGGCGGCACCGACGGCGGCGCCGGCCCCCAGCCGGTGTTCGGCCCACCCCAGGCACCGCTCACCGACTGGCCCGGCGCGGCCCCCGGCTGGGCCGTGACCGGGTGCCCCGACCAGGGCGCGAGGCCCGGCTGCGGCCAGGGAGCCGGATGAGCGACGGGGCCCGGGTGCGGGGCCGTAGCCGGGTGCAGGGCGGGAACCGGGTGCGCGGCGCGACCCGGCTGCGGCCCGGAAGCCGGCTGCGGGGCGGAGTCGGCGGCCAGGCCAGGACCGAGCTCCGGCGCGGCACCGGCAGCCGGCCCGGGACCGGGCCCCGGGAACGGATCGGGCTGCGGGAACGCGCCTGCGGAGGGCTCGGTGCCCCCGATCGGCGAGGAGAGCGGCGACGGGGAGAGCGGCGACGGGACGTGCTCGACGGGGGTGGCCGCTGCCCCCGGACCCGCGCCGGCGGCGGGCCGGGCCCATGGGCTCTCCTCCGGCGCCGCCGGCGACCCCGCCGGATCCGGGAGCGCGGCGGATCGCTCCGCCGACTCGCCCGAGGGCCGCGCCGGTTCCGTCACGAGGGCCTCCTGTCACCGATCTTCGTCCATCGCCGCGCGACGGACACCGGCCAGGCTACCGCCGGCCGGCCAACCCCGTGGGCGCGAGTCGACGCCTCCCCCGCCGGGGCGGTCAGTCCACGTTCGGGGCGTAGTCGTGCCCGAACGGGGCGCCGGCCGTCCGCACCAGGCCGATCACCAGGGCCGCCACCACGGCCGCCGCGACCAGGACCAGCCCGGCCCAGGCCAGTCGCTCCCCGCGCCGCAGCCAGGCCGTGCCGGTGAGGAAACCCCCCGAGGCGTACGCCTCACGGCGGGCCTGCCGGGCCAGCACGAGCGCGAGCGTGGCCGGCACCACCCCGCCGACGAAGAGCCCGGTCAGCGCGCCCATCAGGCCGAGGGCGAAGACCGCCCGGGCCTTGCTGGAGCGCACCGGGTCGGGGTCGAGCGGGTGGCGTGCCCCGTGCTGGGCGACGGGCACCTGCCCGGGTGCGATCGTCATGCCCTCCATCATGCCCGTCCCCCGCGACGATCCCAGCCGGCCGCGGAAGACGGCGGTGTCCCGGGCCCGGCGACCCCGCCATGTCGGCGACATGGCGAAGTCGCACGCGGCCGGACACGACGAGGCCCCCGGCGGTACGTCGGGGGCCTCGTCGTCAGTGCGTGATCTTAGCGGTACGACCCGAAGTCGAAGTCGTCCAGCGGCACGGCCTGCCCGCTGGCCGGCCCGAAGCCGTAGTCGGTCTCCGGGTAACCGGTCATCGAGTAGACCTTGGCCTTGGCCTCCTCGGTCGGCTCGACCCGGACGTTGCGGTACTTGCTGATGCCCGTACCGGCCGGGATGAGCTTACCGATGATCACGTTCTCCTTGAGGCCGACCAGCGAGTCGCTACGCGAGTTGATCGCCGCGTCGGTCAGCACCCGGGTGGTCTCCTGGAAGGAGGCAGCCGAGAGCCAGGAGTCCGTGGCCAGCGAGGCCTTGGTGATACCCATCAGCACCGGACGACCGGCGGCGGGCTCGCCACCCTCGCCGACGAGCCGACGGTTCTCCGACTCGAACAGCGCCCGGTCGACCAGTACGCCCGGCAGGAACTCGGTCGAGCCGGAGTCGATGACCGTCACCCGCTTGAGCATCTGGCGGATGATGATCTCGATGTGCTTGTCGTGGATGAGCACACCCTGCGAGCGGTAGACCTCTTGGACCTCCTGGGTCAGGTGGACCTGGACCGAACGCGGGCCGAGGATGCGTAGCAGCTCGTGCGGGTCGATGGTGCCCTCGGTGAGCTTCTCGCCGACCTCGACGTGATCGCCGTCGTGGGCCCGCAGGCGGACCCGCTTGGAGATCTTGTCGTAGACGATCTCGTCGGAGCCGTCGTCCGGCACCACGATGATCTTCCGCGACCGCTCGCCGTCCTCGATCCGGATCCGGCCCGGGGTGTCGGCGATGGGCGCCTTGCCCTTCGGGACGCGGGCCTCGAAGATCTCCTGGACCCGGGGCAGACCCTGGGTGATGTCCTCACCCGCGACACCACCGGTGTGGAACGTACGCATCGTCAGCTGCGTACCGGGCTCACCGATCGACTGGGCGGCGATGATGCCGACCGCCTCGCCGACGTCCACGGTCTTGCCGGTCGGCAGCGAGCGACCGTAGCACGCGCCGCAGACGCCCAGCTTCGACTCGCAGGTGAGCACGCTGCGCACCCGCACCGTCTCCGTCCCGGCGGCGACGATCGCGTCGACCAGGATGGAGTTGATGTCCTGGCCCCGGTGGGCGACGACGGTGCCGTCCTGGCCCTTGATGTCGTCGGCCAGGGTCCGGGCGTGGACGCTGGTCTCGGCGTGCTCGTGGACGTACAGCTTGCCGTCGCGCCGCTCGCCGATCTGCATCGGGATGGCCCGGTCGGTGCCGCAGTCCTCCTCGCGGATGATGACGTCCTGCGAGACGTCCACCAGACGACGGGTCAGGTAACCCGAGTCGGCGGTCCGCAGCGCGGTGTCGGCGAGACCCTTGCGGGCACCGTGCGTGGAGATGAAGTATTCCAGCACGGACAGACCCTCCCGGTAGCTGGCCTTGATCGGCCGGGGGATGATCTCGCCCTTCGGGTTGGCCACCAGACCACGGATCGCGGCGATCTGGCGGAGCTGGAGCAGGTTACCGCGGGCACCCGAGTTGATCATCTTCCACAGCGGGTTCTCCTGCGGCAGCGCGGTGTCCATCTCCTTGGCGACCTCGTTGGTCGCCTTGGTCCAGATCTCGATGAGCTCGCCGCGACGCTCCTCGGCGGTCATCAGACCACGCTGGTACTGCTTGTCGATCCGGTCGGCTTCCTTCTCGTACTTCTCCAGGATCTCCCGCTTGCGCGGCGGAGCGATGACGTCCTCCATGCCGATCGTCACGCCGGACCAGGTGGCCCAGTGGAAACCGGCCTCCTTGAGCCCGTCGAGGGTGGCCGCGAGGGCCACCTTCGGGAAGCGCTCGGCGAGGTCGTTGACGATCGCGGAGAGCTGACCCTTGCGGATCTCGTAGTTCACGAAGCGGTAGCCCTGCGGCAGCGTCTCGTTGAACAGCACCCGGCCCAGGGTGGTCTCGACGGTGAGCGCCTCACCCTCCACCCAGCCCTCGGGCGCGACCCACGGCTGCGCGCCGGCGCCGTTGTCGACCCCGACCAGCCCGCGCAGGCGGATCCGCACCGGCGCCTGCAGGTGCAGCTCGCCGGCGTCGAACGCCATCCGCGCCTCGGCATCCGAGCTGAACGCCCGGCCCTCGCCCTTCTCACCGGCGGTGAGGTGGGTCAGGTGGTAGAGGCCGATGACCATGTCCTGGGTGGGCATGGTGACGGGCTTGCCGTCGGCCGGCTTGAGGATGTTGTTGGACGACAGCATCAGGATCCGCGCCTCGGCCTGCGCCTCGGCGGACAGCGGCACGTGCACCGCCATCTGGTCGCCGTCGAAGTCGGCGTTGAACGCCGTGCAGACCAGCGGGTGGATCTGGATGGCCTTGCCCTCGACCAGCTGCGGCTCGAAGGCCTGGATGCCCAGGCGGTGCAGGGTCGGCGCCCGGTTGAGCAGCACCGGGTGCTCGCCGATGACCTCTTCCAGCACGTCCCACACGACCGGCCGCTGCCGCTCGACCATCCGCTTGGCGGACTTGATGTTCTGCGCGTGGTTGAGGTCGACCAGCCGCTTCATCACGAACGGCTTGAACAGCTCCAGCGCCATCTGCTTGGGCAGGCCGCACTGGTGCAGCTTCAGCTTCGGGCCGACGACGATGACCGAACGGCCGGAGTAATCGACGCGCTTGCCGAGCAGGTTCTGCCGGAACCGGCCCTGCTTGCCCTTGAGCATGTCGGACAGCGACTTGAGCGGGCGGTTGCCCGGACCGGTGACCGGCCGGCCGCGGCGGCCGTTGTCGAACAGCGCGTCGACGGCCTCCTGGAGCATCCGCTTCTCGTTGTTGACGATGATCTCGGGCGCGCCGAGGTCGATCAGCCGCTTGAGGCGGTTGTTCCGGTTGATCACGCGGCGGTACAGGTCGTTCAGGTCGGAGGTCGCGAAGCGGCCACCGTCGAGCTGCACCATCGGGCGCAGGTCCGGCGGGATGACCGGGACGCAGTCCAGCACCATGCCGAGCGGCGAGTTGCGGGTGTTCAGGAACGCCGCAACGACCTTGAGCCGCTTGAGCGCCCGGATCTTCCGCTGCCCCTTGCCGGAGCGGATGGTCTCGCGCAGGCTCTCGGCCTCGGCGTCGAGGTCCATGTTCTGCACCAGCGCCTTGATCGCCTCGGCACCCATGCCGCCGGTGAAGTACTCGCCGAACCGGTCGCGCAGCTCCCGGTAGAGCAGCTCGTCGGTGACCAGCTGCTTCGGGTCCAGCTTGCGGAAGGTGTCGAGCACCTCGTCCAGGCGGTCGATCTCGCGCTGGGCCCGGTCGCGGATCTGGCGCATCTCGCGCTCTCCGCCCTCCTTGACCTTGCGCCGGACGTCCGCCTTCGCGCCCTCGGCCTCCAGCTCGGCCAGGTCGGCCTCCAGCTTGGCGGCCCGCTTCTCGATCTCCGAGTCGCGGCTGTTCTCGGACTGCCGCTTCTCGGCGAGGATCTCGTTCTCGATGGTCGAGAGGTCACGGTGACGCGACTCGGCGTCCACGCTCGTCACGACGTACGAGGCGAAGTAGATGATCTTTTCGAGGTCCTTCGGGGCGAGGTCCAGCAGGTAGCCCAGCCGGCTCGGTACGCCCTTGAAGTACCAGATGTGGGTCACCGGAGCGGCCAGCTCGATGTGACCCATGCGCTCCCGGCGGACCTTGGAGCGGGTCACCTCGACGCCGCAGCGCTCGCAGATGATGCCCTTGAACCGGACCCGCTTGTACTTACCGCAGTAGCACTCCCAGTCCCGCTGCGGACCGAAGATCTTCTCGCAGAAGAGCCCGTCCTTTTCCGGCTTGAGGGTGCGGTAGTTGATCGTCTCGGGCTTCTTGACCTCGCCATGCGACCACTGACGGATATCGTCGGCGGTGGCGAGACCGATGCGCAGCTCGTCGAAGAAGTTGACGTCGAGCACTATGTCCCCTATGTCGTCGTCTTTACAGCTAGATCACGGGCGGGGTTGGGGGCCGGCCGCCCCGCGGAGGGATCAAGCCTGACCGCCCGGAGCGGGGTGGCCGGCCCCCAACCCCCACCACTTACACCTCTTCGACCGAGCTCGGCTCGCGCCGGGACAGGTCGATGCCCAGCTCCTCCGCGGCCCGGAACACCTCGTCGTCGGTCTCGCGCATCTCCAGGGCCACGCCGTCGCTGGAGAGCACCTCGACGTTCAGGCACAGCGACTGCAGTTCCTTGAGCAACACCTTGAACGACTCCGGAATGCCCGGCTCCGGGATGTTCTCGCCCTTGACGATCGCCTCGTAGACCTTGACCCGGCCCAGGACGTCGTCGGACTTGATGGTCAACAGCTCCTGCAGGGCGTACGCGGCACCGTACGCCTGCATCGCCCAGCACTCCATCTCACCGAAGCGCTGGCCACCGAACTGCGCCTTACCACCCAGCGGCTGCTGCGTGATCATCGAGTACGGACCGGTCGACCGGGCGTGGATCTTGTCGTCGACCAGGTGGTTGAGCTTCAGGATGTAGATGTAGCCGACCGCGATCGGGTCCGGCAGCGGCTCGCCGGAGCGACCGTCGAACAGCTGCGCCTTGCCGGAGGAGCCGATCAGCTGCTTGCCGTCCCGGTTGGGCAGGGTCGACGAGAGCAGACCGGAGATCTCCTCCTCGCGGGCGCCGTCGAAGACCGGCGTGGCCACGTTGGTGTCCGGCTCGGACTCGTGCGCCTCGATGGAGCGCAGCTGGCGCTTCCAGTCGGTGTCGTCGCCGTCGATGCTCCACCCGGTCTTGGCCACCCAGCCGAGGTGCGTCTCCAGCACCTGGCCGATGTTCATCCGGGACGGCACACCCAGCGGGTTGAGCACGATGTCGACCGGGGTGCCGTCCTCCAGGAACGGCATGTCCTCGATCGGCAGGATCTTCGAGATGACGCCCTTGTTGCCGTGCCGGCCGGCGAGCTTGTCGCCGTCCTGGATCTTGCGCTTCTGGGCGACGTAGACCCGGACCAGCTCGTTGACGCCCGGGGGCAGCTCGTCGCCGTCCTCGCGGGAGAACGTGCGCACGCCGATGACCGTGCCGGTCTCGCCGTGCGGCACCTTCAGCGAGGTGTCCCGCACCTCGCGGGCCTTCTCGCCGAAGATCGCGCGGAGCAGCCGCTCCTCCGGGGTCAGCTCGGTCTCGCCCTTGGGCGTGACCTTGCCGACCAGGATGTCGCCGGGGACGACCTCGGCGCCGATCCGGATGATGCCGCGCTCGTCGAGGTCGGCGAGCATCTCCTCGCTGACGTTCGGGATGTCCCGGGTGATCTCCTCCGGGCCGAGCTTGGTGTCCCGCGCGTCGACCTCGTGCTCCTCGATGTGGATCGAGGTGAGCACGTCCTGCTGCACGAGGCGCTGCGACAGGATGATCGCGTCCTCGTAGTTGTGGCCCTCCCAGCACATGAACGCCACCAGCAGGTTGCGCCCGAGCGCCATCTCGCCCTCGTCGGTGCAGGGACCGTCGGCGATGACCTGGCCGGCCTCGACGCGGTCGCCCTCGAAGACCACCGGCTTCTGGTTGACGCAGGAGCCGGCGTTGGAGCGGCGGAACTTGTGCAGCAGGTACGTCCGGCGGTGGCCGTCGTCCTGGTGGATGGTGATGTAGTCGGCGCAGAGGTCCTCGATGACACCGCCGACCTCGGCCACGACCACGTCGCCGGCGTCGACGGCGGCACGGTATTCCATGCCGGTGCCGACCAGCGGCGACTCCGCCTTGACCAGCGGCACCGCCTGGCGCTGCATGTTCGCGCCCATCAGTGCCCGGTTGGCGTCGTCGTGCTCGAGGAACGGGATCATCGCGGTCGCTACCGAGGTCATCTGCCGCGGCGAGACGTCCATGTAGTCGACGGCGGCCGGGACCACGTCCTCGGTCTCGCCGCCCTTACGGCGGCACAGGACCCGGTCCTCGGCGAACGTGCCGTCGGCCTTCAGCGGCGCGTTCGCCTGCGCCTTGACGAACCGGTCCTCCTCGTCCGCGGTCAGGTAGTCGATCCGGTCGGTGACCCGACCCTCGACGACCTTCCGGTACGGCGTCTCGATGAAGCCGAACGGGTTGACCCGGGCGAAGGTGGAGAGCGCGCCGATCAGGCCGATGTTCGGGCCTTCCGGCGTCTCGATCGGGCACATCCGGCCATAGTGGGACGGGTGCACGTCGCGAACCTCGAAGCCGGCCCGCTCCCGGGACAGACCACCCGGGCCGAGCGCGCTCAGCCGGCGCCGGTGGGTCAGGCCCGCCAGCGGGTTGGTCTGGTCCATGAACTGGGACAGCTGCGAGGTGCCGAAGAACTCCTTGATCGCCGCCACGACGGGACGGAT
Organism: Micromonospora sp. NPDC057141; assembly: GCF_042670805.1. Taxonomy (NCBI): domain Bacteria; kingdom Bacillati; phylum Actinomycetota; class Actinomycetes; order Micromonosporales; family Micromonosporaceae; genus Micromonospora; species Micromonospora sp. NPDC057141. The sequence goes on from NZ_JBHUVA010000038.1 coordinate 46,652, forward strand.
GTTGATCAGGGTCTGCGGCGTGATCGCCTCGACGTCCTGGGTGGTCATCCGCTCGCGGACGACCCGCTCCATCCGGGACAGGCCGACGCGGACCTGGTTCTGGATCAGCTCGCCCACCGTGCGCAGGCGCCGGTTGCCGAAGTGGTCGATGTCGTCGGCCTCGTAGCCGTCCTCACCGGCGTGCAGCCGGCAGAGGTATTCCACGGTGGCGACGATGTCGTCCTCGGTGAGCGTGCCGGTGGTGATCGGCACGCTCAGCTCGAGCTTCTTGTTGAACTTGTACCGACCGACCTTGGCGACGTCGTACCGCTTCGGGTTGAAGAAGAGGTTGTCGAGCAGGGTCTGGGCGTTCTCGCGGGTCGGCGGCTCGCCAGGGCGGAGCTTGCGGTAGATGTCGAGCAGCGCCTCGTCCTGGCCGGCGATGTGGTCCTTCTCGAGCGTCGTCATCAGCAGCTCGGACCAGCCGAACTTCTCGCGGATCCGCTCGGCCGACCAACCGACGGCCTTGAGCAGGACCGTGACGGCCTGCCGGCGCTTGCGGTCGATGCGGACGCCGACGGTGTCGCGCTTGTCGATGTCGAACTCGAGCCAGGCACCCCGGCTCGGGATGACCTTGACGCTGGAGAGGTCGCGGTCGGAGGTCTTGTCCGGCTGCTTGTCGAAGTAGACGCCCGGGGACCGGACGAGCTGGCTGACCACGACGCGCTCGGTGCCGTTGATGATGAAGGTGCCCTTGGGCGTCATCATCGGGAAGTCACCCATGAACACCGTCTGGCTCTTGATCTCGCCGGTGGTGTTGTTGGTGAACTCCGCCGTCACGAACAGCGGGGCGCAGTAGGTCAGGTCCTTCTCCTTGCACTCCTCGATCGAGGCCTTGACCTCGTCGAAGCGCGGCGCCGAGAAGGAGAGCGACATGGTGCCGGAAAAGTCCTCAATGGGACTGATCTCGTCGAGGATTTCCGCGAGACCCGAGCGTGCGTGCGGGTCGTCCGCCGACCGGCCCTGCCAAGCCTCGTTGCCGACGAGCCAGTCGAAGGACTCGTTCTGGATGGCGAGGAGGTTGGGGACCTCGAGGTGTTCGGTGATCCTGCCGAATGAGACTCGGCGAGGTGCGAAAGCGCTCGACGTACGACTGGTCTTCGCAGGGCGGGAAGCTGCCAAGATGCGTCCTTCCGAGGACCGGTGCTGCAGAACGGCTGGTACGCGTGCACTCCAATGACCCCACCAGAAATACCCGTAATCGGACATTTCTGCGCAGGGGTCAAGTCGGAAGGCAGCGCAAACTAGCAGTGTAGCCGAGAGGCTAACCGCTGTCCAGCCCAACCCGCAGGTCGTCGCGGAACGTGCCTCGGGGCCCCCGAAACGGGGCCTGACCGGGCCGCTCGGAACGCGGCATACCCACGGACCGCCCGGGTGCCGCGGACGATGGTGCCGCCGCTGCCATTACCCGGATGGTGGCCGTCGCAAGCGCGGAAGGTCTTGCTGGTGTCAGCGTGCCTGGCGGCCCGGTGCCGCGTCAAGGGCCCGTCTCGTGCGCGACAGGTGTTTCCCACGCGTGGGGGACCGGCCTAACGCGCCGCACCGCCGGGCGTGGAGCGTCGCCGCCCTGCTCACGACGCTGTCAGGGAGTCACGACACCAACACAGCGGGCGGTGACCCGAATTCGGATCACCGCCCGCCGCGACGCGATGTGCCCTGGCTCACGTGAGCTGAACCGGGCGCGCGCCTGAGTCCTACCTCAATTACTTGAGGGTGACCTTGGCGCCCTCGCCCTCGAGCTTGGCCTTGGCCTTCTCGGCGGTCTCCTTGTTGACCTTCTCGAGGATGGCCTTCGGCGCGGCCTCGACCGCGTCCTTGGCCTCCTTGAGGCCCAGGCCGGTCAGCTCGCGCACGACCTTGATGACCTGGATCTTCTTGCCACCGTCGGCCTCGAGGACGACGTCGAACTCGTCCTTCTCCTCCTCGACGGGCGCGGCGGCGGCGCCACCGGCGCCACCGGCGGCGGCGATCGCGACCGGGGCGGCCGCGGTGACCTCGAAGGTCTCCTCGAACTGCTTCACGAACTCGGAGAGCTCGATCAGCGTCATCTCCTTGAACGCGTCGAGCAGCTCGTCGGTGCTGAGCTTCGCCATGGCTGGCGTCCTTTCTAACGGTTGTCTAAGAACGTGGGTGCGCCGGGAGGCCTCAGGCCGCCTCGGCGCCCTCCTGCTCGCGCTTCTTGTCCGCCAGGGCGGCCGCCGCGCGGGCGGCCTTGGAGAGCGGAGCCTGGAACAGGGCCGCAGCCTTGCTCAGGTTGCCCTTCATCGCGCCGGCCAGCTTGGCCAGCAGCACCTCGCGGGACTCCAGGTCGGCGAGCTTCGTGACCTCGGCCGCGGAAATGGCCTTGCCCTCGAAGACGCCGCCCTTGATGACGAGCTTCGGGTTGGCCTTCGCGAAGTCGCGAAGGCCCTTCGCCGCCTCGACGACGTCGCCCGAAACGAAAGTCAGCGCGGTAGGACCGGTGAACAGCTCGTCGAGGCCGGAGATGCCCGCGTCGGCCGCGGCACGCTTCGCCAGCGTGTTCTTCGCGACCGTGTAGGTGGTCTCCTTGCCGAGCGAGCGCCGCAGCTGGGTGAGCTGGGAAACCGTCAGACCACGGTACTCGGTCAGCACCGTAGCGCCCGCGTTGCGGAAGCTGTCGGTCATCTCAGCGACGGCCGTGGCCTTGTCGGCCCGGATCGGCTTGTCCGCCATGTCCCTCCTCTCTCGTTGCTCCAGGCTGGTCTCCGGGAAGCCGGTGGGCCTCCCGGCGCCGGAGGGCCGCGACAACGAGAAAGCCCCGGCGCAGGGCGCACGGGGCGAGGGCCGGCCGGTCGCACCGCAGTCGGCGGACCACGGGAACACAGCCGAGTTTCGCTTGCCGCCCTGCGCGGGTCGCCCGTCGGATCGGGACCTTCGACCGTGCCTAGGCACGGTGACCAGCGGTCTCTGGGTGGTACTTCGACGCAAGGCTACGCGACACGCCCCGTGAGCGCCAAATCGCCCCCCGGGTGCGCCCCGTCACTCCCCCGCCGCCCGGCTGCTCAGGCGCGGGCGCGCCGAAGCCAGGCGTAGCCGGCGAGCGCCGTCGCGCTCCAGGCGGCGGCCCACGCGGTGAGCAGGGCCACCGAGGCGGCGGACGGACTGGCGGCCGCGGCCCGGGCGACGGGCAGCACCGGGGGCACCAGCCAGGGCGCCACCGAGGCCGACAGGCCGAGGACCAACGAGCCGACCGCGCCGAGCGCCAGCACCGCCACGCCGTACCCCGCGCTGCCTGTCACCGCCCGGCTGGCCAGCGCGCCGAGCGCCACCGCGGCGGGCAGGGCGAGCAGGTGCGCCCAGCCGCCGAGGGCCACCCCGGCGGCCACCGACCGGCCGCCCGGCTCCACCTGGCTGGTCACCCCGCCCACCAGCCAGGGGAAGACCAGCGCGACGGCGACCGTGCCGAGCCCGGCCACGAGCGCCGCGAGCAGCCCGGCGGCCCGCTCCCGGGCCGCCCCGGCGAGCACCAGGGCCAGCCGGCGCTGCGCGTCCGGCTCGACGTCGAGCAGGAGCTTGGTCTGCCACGCCAGCACCGGGAAGAGCACCACCGCCGACACGCCGTAGGCCTCCGCCGGCTGGGCCCGGCCGCCGCCGTAGAGGACGCCGAGGGCGAGCAGGCCGGCCAGCAGCGGGGCGACCACCCGTCCGGTACGCAGGAAGCCGGCCAGCCGCAGCCGCACGAGCGCGATCACCGGGGCACCTGCCCGCCCGACCCGGAGGCGTCCACCGCCCCGGTTGCCGGGGCAGCCTCCCCGGCTGTCGCCCCCGGCGGGGTTGCCGCGCCCGGCGGGGCGGATGGCGTGCCGGCCACGGGGGCGGGGGCGGGTAGCCCTCCGGCGGGAACGGGGGCGTCGGGCGGGGCGGGGTCGGCGCGTACTCGAAGGACGTGGTGACCGTCCGCGCGGAGCCGGGCCACGGCACCGGCGGCGCGCGCGGCCGGGACCGCGACCTCGACCACGACGAACGCCCCGGGGGACGCGTCGGCCGGGGCCCTCGCGGTGACGGTGCCGTCGGCGACCGTCCAGCGGGCGGCGCCCGGCAGCCGGGCGGTCTCGCCCCGGTGGTCGCTGACCAGCACCGACCCGCCGGCCGCCAGCACTTCGTCGATCAGGGCGGGGACCAGCTCGCGGGCGGCGGCGTCCAGGCCCTCCCAGGGCTCGTCGAGAATGAGCAGGCCGGGCCGGCGGAGCATCGCCTGGGCCAGGCCGACCTTCTGGGCGGTGCCCTTGGACAGCTCGGGCAGCCGCACGCCGTGGAAGGGGGCGAGGCCCAGCCGCTCGGTCCACCGCCGCACGGCCTCGCCGGCCTCGGCCCCGCCCAGGCCGGCGACGCGGGCCATGCCGGCGAGGTAGCGCCCCACGGTGAACGGCTGGTCGGCGGGGAACCGCTCCGGGACCCAGCCGACGTGTCGCGGCCGGTCGACGATCCGGCCCCGGGCCGGCCGGAGCACCCCCGCCGCCAGCTGGAGCAGCGTCGACTTGCCGACGCCGTTGCGGCCGAGCACGACGGCGGCCTCGCCGGGGCCCAGCCGCAGGTGCGCCTCGCGCAGCACCCACGGACCCCGCCGGTGGTAACGGAGCCAGACATCCTCCCACCGCATGCCGTGAGCCTGCCACATCGGACAGACGGACGGGGCCCCGCCACGGGTCGTGGCGGGGCCCCGGCGAGGCGGTGGTGCTCAGGCCTCGGCGCCCTCCTGGAGGTTCTTGATCAGGTTGGGGTCGACCGGCACGCCCGGGCCCATCGTGGTGGTGAGGGTGACCTTCTTGAGGTACTTGCCCTTCGCCGCCGAGGGCTTGGCCCGCAGCACCTCGTCGAGGACCGCGGCGTAGTTGTCGATCAGCTGGGTCTCGGAGAACGAGGCCTTGCCGATGATCAGGTGGAGGTTGGAGTGCTTGTCCACCCGGAAGGTGATCTTGCCGCCCTTGATGTCCGCGACGGCCTTGGTGACGTCCATGGTCACCGTGCCGGTCTTCGGGTTCGGCATCAGGCCGCGCGGGCCCAGGATCCGCGCGATCCGGCCGATCTTGGCCATCTGGTCCGGCGTGGCGATCGCCGCGTCGAAGTCGAGCCAGCCGCCCTGGATCCGGGCGACGAGCTCGTCGGTGCCCACCTCGTCCGCACCCGCGGCGACGGCCTCCTCGGCCTTCGCGCCGGCGGCGAAGACGATCACGCGGGCGGTCTTGCCGGTGCCGTGCGGCAGGTTGACCACGCCGCGGACCATCTGGTCCGCCTTGCGGGGGTCGACGCCGAGGCGCATGGCGACCTCGACCGTGGCGTCGAACTTGGCGCTGGTGGTGTCCTTGGCGATCTTGACCGCCTCGGCCGGCGTGTAGAGCTTCGACCGGTCGATGACCTCGGCGGCCTTGCGGTAGGTCTTGCTGCGCTGCATTTCTGGTTACTCCTGTGGTCTATGGCGGGCCGCGGCTCTCCGCGCGCCCTCCCACGAACTGATCGGGTGAGGCGGTGGAGCGAGGTCAGTCGCCGACGGTCAGGCCCATCGACCGGGCGGTGCCGGCGATGATCTTCTCAGCCTGCTCGATGTCGTTGGCGTTGAGGTCGACCATCTTCTTCTCGGCGATCTCCCGCAGCTGGGCGCGGGTGACGGAGCCGACCTTCTCCTTGTGCGGGACGCCGGAGCCCTTCTGCACGCCGGCGGCCTTGATCAGCAGCTGGGCGGCGGGCGGGGTCTTCAGGACGAAGGTGAAGCTGCGGTCCTCGTAGACGCTGATCTCGGCGGGGACGATGTCGCCCCGCTGGGCCTCGGTCTGCGCGTTGTAGGTCTTGCAGAACTCCATGATGTTGACGCCGTGCTGGCCGAGCGCGGGGCCGACCGGCGGCGCCGGCGTGGCCTGGCCCGCCTTCAGCTGAAGCGTGAACGTCTTGACGAGCTTCTTCTTCGGAGGCATGTCTCTTCCTGGGGCTTGGAGCTGGGATCTTCCTGGCACTTGGAACTGGGAAAGGTGCCGGCCGGGGGCGCGCACGGTCAGCGCGATGCGACAGCCGACGTTCTAGGGTAGCGCAACGCTCCGCCGCCGCATGCGCCGAGGTCGGTGAGGGGGCGGAGACGACCTTGCCGGCGGCGGGCCGCTGCCCACCGCCGGCAAGAAGGAAACGTCAGATCTTGGTGACCTGGTTGAAGTTCAACTCGACCGGCGTCTCCCGGCCGAAGATCGACACCAGCACCTTGAGCTTCTGCTGGTCGGCGTTGATCTCGCTGATCGTCGCCGGCAGCGAGGCGAACGCGCCGTCGGTGACGGTCACCGAGTCGCCCACCTCGAAGTCGAGGACCCTGATCTCGGGCTTGGCCTTCTTCTGCTCGGTCTCGACCGCCGGGGCCAGCCACTTGAGGACCTCGTCGAGGCTCAGCGGCGCGGGCCGGTCGGCCCGGTCGGTCGCCCCCACGAAGCCGGTGACCCCGGGGGTGTTCCGCACGCAGGAGTATGACTCGGCGGTCAGCTCCATCCGGACCAGGATGTAGCCCGGGAAGACCTTGGCCTGGATCTGGGACCGCTTGCCGTTCTTGACCTCGACCTCTTCCCGGGTCGGCACCTCGACCTGGTAGATGTAGTCCTCCATGTCGAGGGACGTGATCCGGGTCTCGAGGTTGGTCTTGACCTTGTTCTCGTAGCCGGCGTACGAGTGCACCACGTACCAGTCGCCCGGCGCGTAGCGCAGCTTCTGGCGCAGCTCCGCAACCGGGTCGTACTCCTCGTCCGGGGCGGGCTCGGTGGTCGGAAAGTCCGGCTCGCTGGCGGCCTCGACCGACTCATCGTTGGCCGCCGTCGCCACCGCGGACTGCTCGTCCGTGGTCTCGGCGGTCTCGTCGTACTCAGGCACGCTTGCTCACTTCCGTCACTATCGGCTGGATCAGCCGGTCAGCTGGGGTTTCCGAAGACCCACAGCACGCCCTTCGCGAAGGCGTAGTCCAGGCCGGCCACGATCGTCAGCATCACGGCGACGAAGGTGACCACCACCGCGGTGTAGGTCAGCAGCTCCTTGCGGGTCGGCCAGATGACCTTACGCAGTTCGGCCACGACCTCGCGGAAGAACCGCGCGATGCGGGCGAACAGCCCCACCCGCTCGGTGTCCTTGCGGGTCTTCCTCTCGTCGGCCGACTCGGCCTTGGCCCGCGCCCGGGTGGCCGTGCCACCACGCGAGACCGGCTCGTCCGCGTCGTCGGTGGCGTCGTCGTCGGCGGCCACGTCGTCGACGACATCGTCGTTCAGACGGTCGTCGTCGCCGGCGTCCTCGCTGCGCCGCTTGTTCTCGGCCACTTCGCCCTCCGTCGCGGGAATCGGGTCGCACGCCGGTGCGGCGTGCGCGGCGCTGGTCACGCCGGCCGGACCAACCGTCCCGCGACGGGCCGCGGCCGGCGGATCGACGGACGGGCCCGATGCCTCGGAACCCACCCCGCCGATGCCACCACCACGGGCCGGACGCCGCCGGTTGGCGGCGCGACCCACGGGAACGGTCAGGCCTGAGGCGCAGGGGTGACAGGACTTGAACCTGCAGCCTGCGGTTTTGGAGACCGCTGCTCTGCCAATTGAGCTACACCCCTGTGCGGCAACGCTCGCCCGACCCGGCCATGATGCACCGGGCGGGGTCACTTGCCCCACGGCGGACCAGTGTACGGGTACCGGCGCGACTTTCCCAACCGGTCTGCCCCCGCGCGTGGCGCGAACTCCTCAGCGGGGCGTCCTGATCACCGCCCGGGCCTGCGAGAGCACTTTCTCGCCCCGGCACGTCGCGGTGATGTCCAGCCTGGTCAGACCCTCCCCCGCACCCTCGCGGACCTTCGCGGTCACCTCGATCTCGGTGCCGGCGTCGTCATCGGGGACGACCACCGGGCGGGCGAACCGGACCCCGTAGTCGACCACCGCGTCGGGCGCGCCGGCCCACTCGGCGACCGCCCGGCCCACCAGGGCCATGGTGAACATGCCGTGCGCGATCACCCCGGGCAGGCCGACCCCGGTGGCGACCCGGTCGCTCCAGTGGATCGGGTTGAAGTCGCCCGAGGCGCCCGCGTAGCGGACCAGGTCGGCCCGGGTGACCCGGAAGGTCTGGGTGGACAGTTCCATGTCAGGCCTCCCCGCGTACGACGAGCTTGGACCAGACGGCGACCACCGGCTCGCCGGCGGCCGTGCTCACGTCGGTGCGGGTGGTCAGGAAGTCGTGCCCGCTGCGGCTGGTGATGTCCTCGATGGTGTTCACGCAGACCAGCTCGTCGCCGGCCACCACCGGCCGGGTGTACGCGAAGCGCTGGTCGCCGTGGACCACCCGGCTGTAGTCCACGCCGAGGGCCGGGTCGTCGACGATCTGCTGGGTGGCGGCCATGGTGAGCACCACGGGGAAGGTCGGCGGGGCAACCACGTCCGGGTGCCCGAGCGCGCGGGCGGCCTCCGGATCGTGGTGCACCGGGTCGGCGGCGCCGATCGCCGTGGCGAACTCGCGGATTTTTTCACGGCCCACCTGGTAGGGGGCGGTCGGCGGATAGGTCCGGCCGACGTAGGACGGGTCCAGGGACATGCCCGAGAACCTACACGGGAAGCACGAAAGCCGACCCGGGGGCGGGCGGTCGACCAAGAGGCCGCGCGTCCGCTCCGGATCGGCGATCGGGTGTCGTGCTGGCCGGCGCGAACCGGCGACGGGTCAGCGGGTCTCGCGGTGAACCGTGTGCTTGCCGTCCCGGGGGCAGAACTTCTTCAGCTCGATGCGGTCCGGGTCGTTGCGGCGGTTCTTGCGCGTGATGTAGTTGCGCTCCTTGCACTCCACACACGCCAAAGTGATCTTCGGCCGGACATCGGTAGCCTTCGCCACGGCGGAGTGCCTTCCTCGCTAACGGACAACAACTACAGCGCCTCAGCCTACGCGCTGGCGACGCGGACATGCAAAGTGGGCGCCTATGGCGCCCATCCCACCGACCGCCGGAAGCTGGCCCGGAGGACGAGAGTAGCGGTGGCCGGACTTGAACCGGCGACACAGCGATTATGAGCCGCTTGCTCTGCCATCTGAGCTACACCGCCGTGGCGGGTCCAGCCGGACCCTTTGAGCCCCCTTACGGAATCGAACCGTAGACCTTCTCCTTACCATGGAGACGCTCTGCCGACTGAGCTAAGGGGGCTTGCGCGATCACTCGGTGGCCGCGCAGAGGTAAGAGTACACGGCCCCGCGCCCGAGGTGAAATCGGATCCCCCCACCCTCGCGCATCGCAACATCCCCCCAGCTCAGCGGCGCTAGCCGCCCCGTTGCCGGTCCCGGCCGGCGGCCGGATCAGGGGACGATCCGCAACCGCCGGACGTCCGGGGTGACGAGCGCCTCGGACTCCAGCTGGGCCCCGAACCACGCCTCCAGACGCTCGTACGGCAGCGGCCGGCTGAACAGGAAGCCCTGGCCGATCTCGCAGCCGATGTCCTGGAGCAGCTCCAGGGTCAGCTCGCTCTCCACGCCCTCGGCCACCACCGCGAGGCCGAACTGCTGGGAGAGGGTCACCACGGCGTTGACGATCGCCAGGTCCCCCGGGTCGGTCGCCATGCCCTGCACGAAGGAGCGGTCCACCTTGACTTCGTGCACGGGCAGCCGGCGCAGGTAGGCCAGCGAGGACGAACCGGTGCCGAAGTCGTCCACGGAGAGCCGCACGCCGAGGTCGCGCAGCCGGCGCAGGGTCGGGATCGGCCGGTCGGTGCCGTCGAGCACCCCGGCCTCACGGATCTCGAAGGTGAGCCGCTGCGGGGGCACGTCGTACTCGGCGAGCAACTCGCGCACACGGTCGGGGAAGTGCCGGTCGGTGAGCGTACGCGCGGAAAGGTTGACCGCGACGGCGAGCGGCTGCTCGGCGTGCGCCCAGTCCCGGCTGCGCCGCAGCCCCTCCCGGAGCACCACCTCCGTCAACCGGCCCAGCTGGCCGGTGTGCTCCGCCACCGCCACGAAGTCCTCCGGGGCGACCTCGCCGTGCGCCGGGTGCTCCCAGCGGGCCAGGCACTCCACCCCGACCAGGCGGCGGTGCCGCAGCGTCACCTTCGGCTGGAAGTAGACCTCCAGCGCGCCGTCGTCGAGGGCCTTGCGCAGGTCGCCGGCGAGGCCGAGGCGGCGCAGCGACCTCGACTCCAGCGCCGGGTTGAACAGCTGGATGCTGCCCGGCATGGACTTCGCCGCCATCGCGGCCAGGTCGACCCGTTGCAGCAGGGTCGCGGCGTCGCTGCCGTGGTCGGGGTGCACGGCGACCCCGACGGCGGTGTCGACGTCCAGCGTGAACGCGTCGAAGACCATCTCGGCGCGGATCTCCTCGCGCAGCCGGGCGGCCAGCTCCAGTGCCGCCTCGGCGTTCTCCAGCCGCAGCGTCACCAGGAACTCGTCGCCGCCGGCCCGGCCGACCAGCGCCGAGGACGGGGCGGACGCGCGCAGCCGGACGGCGACCTCGGCGAGGACCTGGTCGCCGGCCGCGTGGCCGAGCGACTCGTTGACCTGGCGCAGCCCGTCGACGTCGAACAGCAGGACGGCGACCACCTCGCCCGGGGCCCGGATCTTCACGGCCTCGTCGAGCGCCGCGCTGATCCGCCGCCGGTTGGGCAGCTTGGTCAGCGTGTCGTGGTAGGCGTCGTGGCGCAGCCGGTCCATCAGCCGGGAGTTCTCCAGGGCCACCGCCGCGTGCGCGGCGACCGTCTCGATCACCGGCACGTCCGCCGGGGTGAAGTGGCCGACGTCGCTGAGCCGGTTGACCACCTCCAGGGTGCCGATCACCGCCTCGCCGGAGCGCAGCGGCACGACGATCGCGTCCTTCGTCGACGCGGCGCGCAACATGGCCATGTGCTCCCGGTCCCCGCCGAGCCGGGCGCCGAGCGCGACGGTCTGCCGCTGCTGCACGACCCGTTCCCGCACCGTCGCCGGGATCTTCGAGAAGTCGAGCAGGCCCCGCCCGTCGATCCGGGCGGTCAGCAGCACCTCCGGGTGCCGGCCCTGGGCGGGCAGCCACAGGGTGGCGTACTCGGCCTGCATGAGGGCGCGGACCCGGCCGAGCAGCGCGTCCGGCAGCGTGCCGTCCTGGCCGCTGCGGGTCATCGCCCTGGTCAGCTCGTAGATGTCGGCGAGCGTGCGGTGCTGGCGGAGGAACTGGGCGTACGCCCGGTAGACCAGCGCCACCGTGAGCGCGAGCGCGCCGAGCAGCAGCAGCGACCAGTAGGTGGCCTTCAGCGCGAGCAGGATGATCAGGCCGACGGTCGCGTTCACCGCCGCCGCGAGCAGCGGAACGGTGGAGGTCCGGACCACCTCCAGCCCGGCCTGCCAACCCTGGAGAAGGGTGATCACGCCGACCACGGCGGCGAGGGTGACCAGGGTGATGGTGCTGACCGCCGCGAACAGGATGCCCCACGTGCCGGGGCCCACCCCCCGGATCGGGGGCAACGCCAGCAGCACCAGGCCCGCGAGGGAGGTCGCCGCGGCGGACCGGGCGACGTTGAACGCGAACTTGGCCGGGCCGAGCCGCCGCCGGAACTGGGCGATCAGGGCGGCCAGGGTGGCCACCAGCACCAGGGTCAGGGGCGGCAGATAATAGAGCGCCAGGACCAGCGGGATCTCGGTGATCGTGGCCGAGAGCGTCTGCCGCCGGACGATGAAGCTCAGCACCGGCAGGTGGGCGGCGACCAGGGCGGTGAGCAGCAGCAGGCCCAGGCCCCACTCGCCGTACGGCGGCTTGTCCTCTTCGACCAGCGCGATCAGCAGGCAGCAGATGACCGCCAGGAACGCCAGTGGCCCGGTGATCAGCCAGGCCAGGTCAGTCCCGCGTCGTCGCACGGCTGCCGCTCGGCTCGTCATCCTGCTCCCTATTTGTCACCGAGAGTGAACTCCGCGCCGATGCCTGGCCTGTGTCTGGCCGCAACCGCCGCCGCCCGGCGGGTGTC
>NZ_JBHUVA010000039.1:0-1075 GCF_042670805.1 Micromonospora sp. NPDC057141
CAACGACCGACCCCGTAAGATCCATGATTGGAAGAAGCCCTCCGAGATATTCGCCGAACTCGTAGAGGCAAATGCTTCGACCGCCTGAATTCGCCGACTGCTGCCGGCGGCCAATGTGGTGCTGCTGACGGCAGCGGTGTTCGTGTTCCTGATGGTGCCTCGTGGCCGGTGGGGTCAGATCGGCGGCGACATCGTCGCCGGGGCGGCCTACCTGCTGAACTGGCGGCTGGCCGATCGTTTCACGCACCCCGACCCGACGATGCCGCCGTCCCCCGTCCAGCATTTCTGGTCGCTTGCCGTCGAAGAGCAGTACTACCTGATCTGGCCGTTGCTGATCCTGCTGGCGGTGGCGCTGGCCAAGGTGTCCGGCGCCCGGCTGAAGCCGGTGCTGGCGACGGCGCTGGGCCTGCTGGCCGCCGGCTCGCTGGCCTGGTCGGTAACCACCACCGTCGGCGCGCAGTCCCCGGCGTTCTTCCAGACCACCACCCGGATCTGGGAGTTGGCCGTCGGCGCCGGCGTCGCCATGTCGGTCGGCGTCTGGGCCCGGCTGCCCAGGCCGGTCACTGTCGTGCTGGGCTGGGCCGGGTTGGCAGCGGTGCTGGTGGCCTGCCTGTCCTTCACCCCGATGATGGACTTCCCCGGCTACACTGCCGCCCTGCCGGTGCTGGGCACCGCGGCGGTCATCGCGGCCGGCTGCGCCGCAACCCGGGGCGGGGCGGGGACCCTGCTCGGGATCGCGCCACTGCGCTGGATCGGCGCGCTGTCGTACTCGCTGTACCTGTGGCACTGGCCGATGCTCGCGATCGCGGCCACGTACTGGGGACCGCTGTCGACATCCACCGGGCTGCTGGTGATCGCGCTGTCTGTCGCCCCGGCCTGGTTGACCTTCCACTTCGTCGAGAACCGCATCAGGTACTCCGGGCGGGTCTCGCAGTCGCCACGGCTCGCTCTGGGCATCGGGGCCGGCTTCTCCGCGCTGGGCGCGCTGGCCGGCGTCGCGCTGCTGCTGGCGAGCTGACCGGGGCCGGGGGCCCCCCCCTGAGCGGTGGGGGCCCGCCCCGACGGCGCCGCCTGA
>NZ_JBHUVA010000039.1:1085-57627 GCF_042670805.1 Micromonospora sp. NPDC057141
CTGGGGGGCGGCTTTGTCGGCGGGGGGGGGGCGGGCGGGGGCGGGGCTGCGGGGGGCGTGCTCCCGGGGGCGGGCGCCCACGTTGTGAGCGGTCGGCGCCGGACCGACGGCCGCGACGTCAGACCGACGGAAAGTAGTACCACCAGGATGTCTGATCCCTACCTGGTCGCTCGTCGGTAGGACGAGATGCCGCTCGGCAGCCTGCCGAGCAGTTCCGGCCGTGGAGGTTGTCATGACATATGCCTTTGATGCGGAGCTGGCACCGTGGGTCCCGATGCTGCCCATCCTCGACCTTCGCGACCCGGCCGCCGCCCGCGAAGTCGGACGGGCCGTCGCGGCCCAGCTCCCCCAGCCCGACCTGACCGGCCTTTCCGTGCTGGACCGCACGGTGCCCGGCCCGGCCGGCTCCCCCGCCGTCCCGGTGCGGATCTACACCCCGCGGCCAGCGGCGGCGCCGACGCCGGCCGTCCTGCACCTGCACGGCGGCGGCTTCGTGCTCGGCGACCTTGCGCTCGAACACGCCGACGCCGCCGCGTTCGCCACCGGCGTCGGGGCCATGGTGATCGCCGTCGACTACCGCCTCGCGCCCGAGGCGCCCTTCCCGGCGGCCCTGGAGGACTGCTACGCGGTGCTGTGCTGGCTGGCCGGCAACACCGACGAACTCGGCGTGGACCCCACCCGCATGGGCCTCTACGGCCGCAGCGCCGGTGGCGGGATCGCCGCCGGCCTCACCCTGCTGACCCGCGACCGCGGCGGCCCGCAGCTGGCCATGCAGTACCTCGACGTCCCGGTGCTCGACGACCAGCTCGACAGCGTGTCCATGTGCGCCTACGTCGACACCCCGATCTGGAATCGCCCCAGCGCCGAGCTGGGCTGGGCCCACTACCTCGGGGACGGCGTCAAGCCCGGCGACCCGGGCGTGTCGCCGTACGCCGCCCCGGCCCGCGCGAAGGATCTTGCCGGGCTGCCGCCGGCGTTCATCTCGAGCTGCCAGTTCGATCCGGTACGCGACGAGGGCATGCACTATGCGCAGCGGCTGGCCCAGGCCGGCGTGCCGACCGAGGCACACCTGTACCCGGCCACGTTCCACGGCTCCGCGCTGGTGACCGAGGCGGCGGTGTCGCGGCGGATGCAGCAGGACGCGGTGGCAGCCTTCCGCCGGATGCTCTGACCGCCCGGCGGCGTGCTCCCCGCAGCGCCAGCGCGGGAGCACGTCGCCGCCGGTCCCCGAACCGGTCCACCGGCCGGGTACCGTCGCGCGTCACCGGTCGACGGCGGTGGGTGACCGGTTGCTACGGTGTGCGTGACGGGCACCGGTGTCCCCTGGGGAGGGTCGACATGTGGGCGGACGAGGCCGCGCTGGAGGCGGCGACCCGCCGGCTCGACGAGTGGGAGTCGTCGTTCGCCGACCGGGCCGCCCGCGCCCAGGCGCTGTCGGCGCGGGTGCGGGCCCTGACCGGCACCGCCCGCAGTCCCGACCGCACGGTCGAGGTCACCGTCGACGCCACGGGCCTGCTGGTCGACCTGCGGCTGGGCGAGCAGACCCGGCAGCACCCGGCGGCCCACACCGCCCGGCAGATCGTCGCGACCACCCGGGCCGCGCACGCCGACCTGCTGCGGCAGCTCACCGAGGCGACCACACAGACCCTCGGCGACGACGACCCGGCCGGGCAGGCGATCCTCGAGGACTACCGACGGCGGCTCGACCCCGACCAGGGCACGCCCGATGGCCGCCGGTGACGGCATCCGGGTCGACCCGGACGACCTGACCACCCACGCCGCCCACCTCGAGCGCTGCGCCGCGAGCCTCGACACCGCCCGTCAGGCCGGCCAGCACGTCCGGTTGGGCGCCGACGCGTACGGCCAGCTGTGCGCGATCATGCCGGCGCTGCTCGACGGCCTCCAACGGACCCTGGTCGACGGCGTCGACACCGCAGCCCGATCGGTGCGCGACACCGCCGGCAGGCTGCGGTCCAGCGCCGAGCGCTACCAGGCCTCCGACGCCCGCGCCGAGCAACTGCTCCACCAAATACAGGACCGCCGATGACCGGCAACCCGCTCGTCGCCGCCCCGTCGGGCGCCGCGCCCAGCGCGTGGGCCGGGATCTGGATCTGCGAGGACATCGAGCTCATCGCGCAGGGCGTACGCAACGGCAGCTGGATCGACGGCGGCCTCGGCGTGGTCAGCGCCGGCCTCGACGCCCTCGCCTTCGTCTCCGACCCGGTCGGCGCCCTGCTGCAATACGGCATCGCCTGGCTCATCGAGCACGTCAAACCCCTCAGCGAGGCGCTGGACTGGCTCGCCGGCGACCCGGCGCAGATCACCGCACACGCCCAGACCTGGCGCAACGTCGCCGCGTCGCTGCGCGACGACGCCGCCGAGCTGACCCACGCCGTACGCGTCGAGGTCGCCAGCTGGGGCGGCGACGCCGGCCCCGCCTACCGGTCCTGGGCCGCCGGGCAGCACCAGGCGATCACCGGGCTCGCCCTGGCCGCCGACACCCTGGCCGCCATCACCGAGGGCGCCGCCGGCCTCGTCGCCGCCGTCCGGCTCCTGGTCCGCGACGCCATCGCCACCTGCGTCTCCCGCCTCATCGTGTACGCGGGAGAACTCGTCGCCACCGCCGGCCTCGCCACGCCCGTGGTCGTGGAGCAGGTCACGACCACGGTGGCGTCGTGGGCGGCGCGGATCGCACGGCTGCTACGCGGGCTGCTGGCCAGCCTGCGGCGGCTGATGCCGCAGATCCGCCGACTCGGCGACCTCATCGAGAAACTGAAGCAGGCGCTCAGCCGGCTCACGGGTTCACCCCACGGGCCTTCAAACGGCGTGCCGAAGCATGGCCCTGGATTTCACGGAGGGCACTCCACCCGTCCTCGCAACCTTGGTGACTACGATCGCCAGGAGCGCTGGGCCAGCGAGGCATACGAGGCGATCCGCCAGCAGGACGACGTCGAGGCTCTCGCCCGCCACGTCGCCGACGCACCTCGTCTTGACGGCTCCCGAGGCTTCACCCGGGCTGAGATCGAACAGATCCGCCGGCACATCTTCTTCGAGGAGCATCCAATGGACGACTATGCCGGTGGCATCGTCCGTCAGCGGTACGATCCGAGCGCGCCGATGGCCGAGGCGTGGCTTCGCCTCCGACAGGGTGATCCGCTGCCGGAGGACTTCGTGCTCTTGGAGCACGAGCTGGCGGAGCTGAGGTACTACCAGGCGCATCCGCAGGCCGACTACCGAGAGGCGCATCTGGCTGCCAATCGGGTGTCGAACTGGGAGGCGTCGATCCCCGGCCCGACGTACGAGGACTACTCAAAGTTCGGAGAATAGTGCCATGGGCATGATGGTGATCGCTCGCCGGATTGAAGCTCCGGTGGACGAGGTGCGTTACCAGTTCGGGTTGGAGGGCAGGTTCGACCGGGTACTCACGATCGATCCGCGCACCCTGGAAGCACGCGTCGAGGACGGCGACTTCAATCCGGCCGCCAGCGCCATTACCGCGAAGATCGTCAATGCCTGGCGTTCGGCGGGAGAGTTCCCGGAGCGAATGATGTTCGCCAGCTAGCCCGGTCAGGCCAGGAGCGCGCGCTGCGGCAACGTTCAGCAAGCGGCTGGACGCGCATGACAGCGCTTACCACACGCTGCCTGCAAAGTCGGACCTGCAATGCCCAGACTGTGCCCACCGGACGCTGCGCCTCGTCTTCACCGCGCGCCACCTGGATCCAGCTACGGTTGCGCCTCGTTTGGGTGCGACACCCGCCTGGAGGGCATCCACCTTTTCCAGGTCGCCCATCCCGGCGGGGATCGCCGCACGCTCCCTCGACGCGCCGCCCGAAGAACGCGGACGGGGCGTCCCCGACTATCGGTTGGTCACGTGGTCCTGTTGGCGAGCAGGTCACCGATGAAGACGGTGGGTCTTCCGGGAGCTCGGGCCGCACCCGGTCGAGGTCTATGCCGAGAGCAGCCATGCCCGCCTGGCCCCGAAGCCGATCCTGGTACTCCCGGCCGGGCCGCTGTCGCAGTTTCGCCGGACAGCGACGATGAGCTGCGGGAGATAGCCTGGAGTCAGGCCCCGGTGACCGTCGGTCGACAAAGACGGGTCACGGCTTGGGCCGCCTCGATCAGCAGGCCAGCACCGACAGGTGACGAGGGTTGCCAACTATGAGGACACGCCGGATGGCGGTGGCAATCGCGGTCACCGCTGTCCTCTCCGCCGCGACCGTGTTGACGGGTCTGATCACCAACGAGGCGTCGGCCCAGCAGCGGTGGCCCGGATGGCTGGAGCTCGTCCGCACCCACCCGTGGCTCTCGCTCGGCGCCCTGGCGCTGCTCCTGGTGGGGCTGACCGTCGTCCTGGCCGCGTTGCCGACAGGGAACGCCGAGCGCGAGGCCTCTGCCGCCCTCGGCGATCCGGCCGCTGACCTGCCCCGGGCACCCCCGACGGCCGAGGTGCCGTCGGCGAGCCGGATCGTCGGCGAGGCGACTCCCATCGAGGACCAACGTGGCGAACAGCGGGACCGGGTGGCGCGCCTGTCCTCGGAGCTGGTCAGTCGGCTGGGCCGGCGACGGACGGCGTACCCCCTGGATCTGAGCCTGGCCGAGCTGCACCGCATGGGCCTGTTCGTGCCCAGCCGGCTGACCCCTTATCACGAACGCAACGCCGAGGCGGGCGAGCGGGCGGTGACGGCGATGGTGGCCCGCCTGCGACAGGGGGAGTCCGTGCTCCTGCTGGGCGAGCCGGGGTCCGGTAAGAGCCTGTCGCTCTACGGCGTGGCGCTCGCGCTTGCGCAGGTCGGCCTGCTGCCGATCCCGTTGCGGGCGCTGGACGCCCCGGAGGTGCTCGGCAGCCTGCGCGGATCGGGTCTGGCATTGGCGGCGGTGGCCGACGCGGTGGTGTTGGTCGACGGCCTGGACGAGGCGAGCGACCTGGCCGGCGACGCCCCGCTCGCCACCGCGCTGCTGGACCTGCTCCGGCGTGCCCCCGCACTCGTCACCTCCCGCACGAGAGAGTACGAGGAATGGATCGCCTTCGAGACCACCACGATCATCTTCGACGAGGTCTTCGTGCTCAGGGGCTGGTCGGCGGAGACCGAGTTCGCCGAGTACCTGGTCCGGCTGCGACGGCACGGACTGATCGCGGATCCCGATCTCTACCGGACGGTGGTGGCCTCGGAACGGTTGACCCACCTCGTGGCCCGCCCGCTCTACGCCAGGATGCTCACCTTCATCGGACGGTCCGGGGTGACACAGGTCAGTGACGCGAGCAGCCTCTACGGCGAGTATCTGAACCGGCTCAGCCGCGCCACGGACTTCGCGGTGCGCGGCGGCCATCCCCAGTGGAGCGGACAGTCGCTCGCGGTCTGGCGGGAGGCGGCCTGGTTCGTGCACTCACGGCAACTGCCGGCGGACGCCATACCCATGGCCGATCTGCACGCCGCCCTCGCCCACGGGCGTGGGCGGGCCGCGGAGATCCGGGCGCTCGACCAGGTGATCGACCGGCGCACTCTGCACGGCGCCGAGGTCGGCGAGTTCCTGCACTACTCGTTCTTCGAGTATCTGCTGGCCCGGCACATCCGGGACCAGTTGCTCGCCGGGCTCTCCCCGGAGCAGGCCCTCGCCGTGTTGCGTCGCGACCTCACCCGGGAGGTCCGGCATCACCTGATCGGCCAGCTGCGGGAACTGGCCGACGACCGGCTCGGCGTGCGGCTGTCCGAGCTGTACCGGCTGCTGCGCGACGGGCCGGGTCTCGACAGCGCCGACCGGCTCACCGTGTGCAACCTGCTGGTCTATCTGATCTCCCGCACCAGTCCGGCGGCACCCCGACAACTGGACGCCCTGCTGCGGGGGGAGCGCGACAGGTTCCTGCTCAGCTCGATCCTGTGGGCGATGTGCCACCACCGGTCGGATCCGGCGCTCGCGCGCTTCTTCTCCCTGTTGCGGCGCGACCCGGTGTTCCGGGCCTGTAGCCGCGGCTACGTCCTCTACTACTACGGCGACGTCCGGACGGGTCGCCCCCCGTTCCTGGACGTGCCGCCGTACCTCGGCCACGAACGCACCTCAAGCCGGGTACTGGCGATGTTCGACAGCCCGACCTTCCAGGCAATCCCCGCGCAACGCCGCTACGTCGACCTGTACACCTTCATGGACATCTATCTTGTACGTCAGGAACGGGTCGACGGACCCTCCCTGTCCACGCTTCGCGCGGCCGTCGGCGCGCTGCTCGGGCAGGGGCTGACCGGCCAGTTGGAGGAAGAACTGTCCGAGCTGCTGCGGGCGATCTCCCGTCGGCCCATAGCGGACGCAAACTCGACCTCGTTTGCGGGATGAGGGGATGACGACATGACGCGACCACGGGAAGGCCGACTCGTGAAACTCTTTGTCTGGGATCTGCACGGCGTGCTGGAACAGGGAAACGACCGGGCCGTGATCGACATTTCCAACCAGGTGTTGTCGGATTTCGGATACGGGCAACGGTTCGGGTACGAGGACGGGCGACGACTCTACGGGCACAAGTGGTACGAGTACTTCGCGTTCCTCCTCCCCGGCGAGACGCACGACCGCCACCTGGAGTTGCAGGACGCGTGCTTCGCCCTCTCCGAGGAGCGACCCGACATGCAGTACCGGTGGATGCGGCCGACGCCGCACGTCACCCGCGTGCTGGACATCGTCGGGGCCCGCCACCAGCAGATCGTCATCTCCAACACCCGCCCCGGCACCCTCGACATGTTCCTCAAGCTGCTGGAACTCGCGGATCACTTCACCCCCGGTCGAGCCTTCGCCGTCGATCAGCACGTCCGGGACGTGCGGACCACCAAGAACGACGTCCTCGCCGGATATCTCGCCGGACAGCCGGCGTTCGAGGAGCTCGTGATCATCGGTGACTCGGCGAGCGACATGCGGCTGGCAGACGTCGCCGGCGGAACGACCTATCTCTTCGCCCACCCTGACTTTGCATTCCGCAACTGCACCGCGGACTTCCGGATACGAGACCTACGAGACGTGCTGAGCCGCGTATAGACCAGGGGCGACAGCTTTCTTACACTGAGGCACCTCAATGCCCATCTGAGTGTGAGGATGCCCATGGCATCACCTCGGATCGCCCGACTTTCCACACCGGTCCCGGGGGGACCATTCTGCGACGCGTTGGTCGTCGTGCCGCCGCCGTCGCCGTCGGACACGAACCCGCCGCTGGGGCCGGCGATTCTCACGACCGTCGCGGCGCGCAGCGGCTTCCGCGTGGAAGTACTGGACCTGAACATCCTCCTGCTGAGCCGGTTCGTCGGCCGGGACGCCCCGCACGGCCCGACACTCGGCGACCACGGCAAGGACCGTCCGGGCGTGGCTGCCGCAGCCCAGTGGCTCTTCGCCCACACGGGGCTGCGTGACGCTCCTGCGCTGCACCTGCCCGACAGCGCCGATCCGGTGGCCGGGATGCACTACCCGCTCTCCGCCGTCACGGCCGCCGTGGCCGCCGCCGGCGCTGAACCCGAGCCGTGGCGGGCGTGGCTCGAACAGCAGCTCCGCACCGCCTGCGATCGTCCGCCCGCGGTGGTGGGCGTTTCTCTGATGGGTCCCTCCCAGGTCTTCGTCGGCCTGCTCGTGCTGCGCGTCGTCAAGGAGATCTGGCCGGATGCGACCACGGTTCTCGGCGGCAGCCACGTGACGCTGCTGCGGGCGGAGACACAGCGGGACCCACGACTCATGGAGGCGGCCGACCTCGTGCTCACCGGCCACTGCGAGGACGAGTTCGTGGGCGTCCTGGCCCGGCACAGCGCACGCCCCATCCGACGGCCGCTGCTGCCGGCACAGCCTCGCGCCGGCGCCCTGTTCGAGTACCTTCCCACGTTCTCCGAACGGCAACTCGCCCCCTACGACCGGCAGCGGGTGACGCTCCCGGTCCAGTTCACCCGGGGATGTTCCTACGGGCGATGCACCTTCTGCACGTACCCCGTGGTCGAGCCGCAGATCACCGCCCTCCGCCCGGAAGCCGCGCGCTCGACGATCGAGGCCCTCGTCCGCGCGCACGGGGTCCGCCGGTACTCCCTGAAGGACTCGCTGTTCACCGCGCCCATGCTGCGCGCCCTCGCCGAGGCGCTGCTGCGGGAGCCGACGGTGCAGGTCCGGTGGAGCGCCACGACGAAGGCCAGCCGGGCCCTCATCCCGCTCGCGCCCCTGCTGGCCGACGCGGGGCTCGCCACGATGGAGATCGGCGTGGAGACGATCAGTCCGACCGGCCAGCGGCTGTTCGACAAGCGGGCCGATCCCGTGCTGCTCCAGGAGCTGATCCTGGCCCTCGCCGGACACGGCATCACGGTGGTGACGAACCTGATCTTCGGCTTCCCCGGCGAGCGGGAACAGGAGGCGCAGGCTCAGCTCGCCTGGTTCCTCCGGCTACGGGCGGCGGCACCACCGGGCCGGGTGGACTGCTCGTTGAACATGCTGGAGATGGTGCGGGGCGCCCCGATGGTCGCCCACCCGCCGCCGGGAGTCGTCCTGCACGGCGTCGCCCCCTGGGCCTTCAGCTACGCGTGGAACGCGCCCGCGTGGCGACGGGACTTCGCCGCCGGACTGGAGCGGGTGGAGCGCACCCGACCGGGCCCGACCGCCGCGCAAAGCCGCTCCTAGCCAAGCGCAGCCGATCCTAGGCCAAGTGCAGCCGCTTCTCGGCCAACGGCAGGAACGGGCTGGGTGCCCCGCTCCACGACACGTTCAGGGCCTCCCGGGCCCGGGTAGCCGCGACGAAGAGCAGGCAGCGTTCGCGCAGCAGATCGCTGTCGTGCTGCACCTGGTCCACGTCGCTGGGCGTGACCTCCTTGGTGAAGGGGACCGCCTTCGCCGTCACTCCGGCCACCGCGACGCAGCGGAACTCGAGGCCCTTCATCGCGTGCAGGGTGGCGAGGCGTACGCCGTCGGCGTCCGGGCCGGGCTGGTCGCGTACCCGAACGGCCGGGATGCCGGCGGCGGCCAGCTCGTCGTACACGGTGTTGAGCAGCAGGTTGAATCGCGCGCAGATGGCGATCTCGCCGGGCTGGACGCCCTGGTCGAGCCACTTGCCCACCCGCGTCACCAGCGCCGCGACCTCGGCCTGCTGCGCGTCGTGCCCCTGCACGTGCGGCCGGGTGCCGTGCAGCAGCGACCGGTAGCCGGTAAGGCTGTCCTCGCCCTCGCCGCCGAGGTCGTCGACCCGCGACCCGACCATCACGCCGGTGGCCCAGGACAGGATCTCCTCCGTGTTGCGGTAGTTGATGCGCAGCCGGCTGCTGCGCCCGGCGACGGAGATGCCGAGGGCGCTCAGCGACACCCGGGAGTCGTAGATCCGCTGGTGCGGGTCGCCGGTGATGAACAGGTCGTCCGGGCCGCCAGGGCACGGGCGAGACTGCCCGGACGGGACCGCACGTCCCGCAGCGCGCGGGCCCGGTCACCAGCGCCCAGCGTCACTGCCAGATCAGCGAGCCCACCGAGGGGCTCGCCCCCTGGCGTCACCGCCGGCAACACCTGCCACCGTCCACGCCGCAGCCGGGGAACAACACCCGCGTGGACCAGCGACGACTTGCCACTGCCGGATGCGCCGGTGACACAGAACCGATCAGCCCCGTCCAGGCCCAGCTCGTGCAGCCGTCTCACCAACTCGGTGACCTGGTCGTCCCGCCCGAAGAACACAGACGCGTCCTGCTCGGTGAAGGCGGAAAGCCCGGGATAGGGGCTCCGATCCGACTGCCACACGGGCCGGGTGCTGCGTGGTGCCTCCCACCACAGCACCAGGCCGTTGCCCACGATCAGCACCACCAGCAGGACGATCAGTGCAGGCCCGGCCACCTGCCGGATTCCGGCATTCAACGGCGAGGCGTCGGCGTTGGCGAAGAAGTTCGCCGCGATCTCCAGCAGGACTGCGATGATCAGAAGTGACAGTTGCAGGGCAATAGGTGGACGTCGACTCGGCCGCACCGACCCTCCCCAGCGATGATCCCCGATGGGATCACGTTAGCCGGTAGGTGCTCGCGTCAATGCCCCGCTGACACGCCTTGGTGCCACCCGTGGTGGACCTCCTCGCCGATCTTGGCGATCAGCCGCCGCGACTCTTCCTCCCCCAGGGCCAGCGCGTCCAGGCCGGCCCAGACCCTCTCGTACGCGGCCAGCTCCGCCGGCCGGTCGAGATAGAGCGCCCCGGTCAGCGACTCCTGGTAGACCACCGGCGGGTCGGGGTCGACGCGCAGCCCGAGCGGGAAGTCCAGCAGCACGAACGACCCGGCGACCGACCCGTCGTGCGCCCCGGCGGCGAGCGGAAGCACCCGGATCGACACGTGCGGCAGCCGGCTCGCCTCCACCAGGTGCCGCAGCTGCCCGGCCATGGCCGCCGCGCCGCCCACCACCCGCAGCAGCACCGCCTCGGAGAGCACCGCCTCGAACCGGGGCGGCGCGGGCAGCCGCCGCCGGAGCAGACCCTGCCGCAGCAGCCGCGCCTCGACCGGCCGTTCCCGCTCCTCGTCGGTCGCGCCGGGCCGGGGAGGGCACGTCGCGGCAGCGTACGCCCGGGTCTGCACAGCGCGGGGACCAGCACCCCGGCGTGCTCGCGCAGCCGGCACGCGGCGGACTCCAGGCCGCCGTGGAGGTCGAACCAGTCGGGTACGGGGTCGCCGTAGGCGTGCCACCAGCCCCTCCCCCGCGTCTCGCCGGCCAGGGCGACCAGCACGGCGGTCAGCTCGCGCCGCGCCCCGTACAGCTCGCACATGGCCCGCACGTCGACCCCGCGCACCGCGCCGAGGCCGCTCTCGATGCGCCACACCTTCTGCCGGCTGCACTCCAGCGCCTCGGCCACGCCGTCCAGCGTCATGCACGCCTCGGTGCGCAGCTCCCGCAGCGCCCGCCCGAGCTGTCGGCGCGGCACCGTCGAGCCCGTGGCCTCAACCATCGGAACCCTCCCGACCTCGCTGGGCGGGCAGCTGCGCCCGGTAGCGGTCCGCGCGCTGGTTGGGCCCGCCCGCCGCCCGCCGCCGCCAGCGCCCCGGCACGTCACCGTCGGGCACCACCTGCCCGGTCAGGTCCACCGCGACCTTCCCGGCCGCAGGAACCACTTCCACCGCCTGCCCATGCCATCTCCCCTTCATGGTCATGCCGTCGGAATTTACAACCAAACAAGTCTTTCAAGGCATAGACTTTAAACAAGGCATAGGTTGCACCACGCGAAGCCGGCCGTGATGGAGTCGGCGCATGGTGCCTTACGTGCCGCTGTGGCGAAGGATCCGGCAGGACATCCTGGACAGGATCAATGCCGGGATCCTGAAGCCCGGCGGCAAGCTCCCGACGACCAAGGAGCTTGCCGCCCAGTACGACACCTCGGGCGTGACCGTCAGGAAGGCCATCGACATCCTGATCGAGTCGGGCGTCCTGGAGGGCAGGCAGGGCATCGGCGTCTTCGTTACCGACGACTCGGGACAGCGCTCGTAGAGTGCCGTCGGGGCCTGAGGCCACGCTCTCCCGGCCTCGCCTGAACCACCCTCAGTCCTTCCGGCGGCGAGGCTCTCGGATCCGGGAGAAGACGACGGCGTCAGCACGCCGGTCGGGAAAAGTCAGGAAGTTGCGCAGCACTCCCTCCTGCTCGAACGCGGCAGCGGTGAGGACACGCCGGGACGCGTCGTTGTCGGTCTCGACCCACGCCTCCACCCGTGCGATCCTCGCGACGTCCAGCGCCCACGAAGTCACCAGCATCACCGCGCGCTTGGCGTATCCTCGCCCCCGTGCCGACGGGATGAGCCAGTATCCGAGGCCGGCGACACCCGGCTGCGGTCGCAGCATGAGCACGACCGAACCGACGGCCTCACCGGTCACCGCATCGGCGATCGCGAGCGAGATCCCCTGACCCCCCTCGGCTCGACTCCACTGTCGACGAACGAACGCATGTCCAGCCTCCACCGAGAAAACATGCGGAACCGTGGTGGCCTCAGAAATCCGCGGATCTTGGACAGCAGCCCGGAGGCAATCCAGGTCATCCCTGCGCCAGGGACGGAGACGAACAGCCCGATCAGCGAGTTCCACGGCAGGATAGCCAAGCAACATCCCGCCAACGCTACCGCCGCAGCCGCTCAACCATTCGCCCCGGTGATCAAGAAGAAAGCGTCACAGTTGATCTCGACAGTGACGCAAACCTCTTGATCGTCAGGTCGGACCGGGGCGGGACGGGGCGGGACGGGGCGGGACGGGGCGGGACGGGGCGGGACGGGGCGGGGATCGGCTCGGCAGGGGCGGGGGCATGGCAGGGGTGATGGCGTATACGACTCAGCTCCATAGGTGCCGCGCCGCCCCTGCGGCGGCAACAGTCGCCTCCCAAGAACTGGGGAGAGACGGGCAACGCCGTCCCTCCCCGCGCTGCGGTGAACCGGCTGCGGTGAACCGCCTCAGGACAGGAACTTGTCCAGGGCCGCCTCGATGGTGCCGCTGTCCGGCGAGGCGTACGACTTCATGGTGAGCTTGTTGTACGAGATGAAGCTCGGACACCGGTTCGCCGGGGCGTTCACGGTGCCGCCGTCGCCGATCTTCTCCGCGGTCTTCGCCGCGTAGAAGGTCATCGTGTAGCGCGACGAGATGTAGGAGATGGTGACCTGCTTGCCGGAGTTGTCCTTGTAGTCGCACTTCTTGGGCGCGCCCTCGCTGCCCTCGTCGACCTTCAGGCAGGCGACCACCGACACCGACGTGAAATCGGCCGACTTCGCGTAGTACGGCTTCGCCGAGCTGACCGACTTCGTCGACCAGAAGGTGGGCCGCTCGATGGAGTTCGCGAAGGTGTACGCCTTGGCGCCGGACGGGCCGCTGTAGGTCGCCGCGTTCAGGATCGGGCTGCCGTCACAGACACCGGACAGGTCGCTGGAGTAGCGCGCGGTCACCGCGTTGTTGTTGTTCGGCTGCTCCTGGGACTCGGACGGCTCCGGGGCGGCCGACGTGTCGGTGCCGGGCCGGGGGTTGCCGTTGCTCGGGCCCACGGAGGCAGGGCCGGACGCGATCGGGGCGGGATCGTCGTCGTTGCCGACCAGGGCGAGCCCGATACCGGCACCGCAGATCGCGAGGACGACGACCACGGCCCCGGCGGCCAGGCCGATGATCAGCCCCCGGTTCGACTTCTGCGGCGGCGGGAGGGGAGCGCCGAACTGCGGGGGCTGCCCCGGGTAGCCGTACCCGGGTTGGCCGTACCCGGGGTACCCGGCGGGCTGAGCCGGAGGCCCGCTCCAGGGGGTGACGTTCGGATCCGGCTGCCCTCCGTATGGAGGGTGAACGTTGCTCATCTGAAGCCCTTATCGCTGTCGACGGGTGCCCAGGCACTGGATCATCGATCAGGGTAGTGAGCGGGCACAAACCGGGAGGGCTGCCGATGAACAGTGGCCGGCCTCAACCGACACGCCAGGTGACAATGAGCTACTTTCCGTGCAACAACCGATCGGGCCCCGCCGGCCCACCGGAGAGTCCCGACAACGGGACGCGGGCTGCGAACAAAGGGAATCCGCCGCGAGCGACCATGACCTACGAGCAAGAACCACACCGAGTTGAATCTATGGCCAAGATCACGAAATCAATGGGCCCTGCCTGGATCAGGGCGACTCGCGGACCGTCGGGCTCTGGGTGGTGGCGCGCGAGGACGGTGACCATGCCCTCGATGTCACGGGCGCTGAAGGAGGCGTGAAGGCGACGGAGCATCCTGGCCGGTCAGATCACACAGCGGTGGCCCGCCCCGACGTTCCGGGACGGGCCACGCGTGCTGCTGGGCGACCGGCTCAGCTACCGATGGCCGCCTGCGGTCCGGCGTACGTCTTGACCAGGCTCGGCACCTGGGACGCCGGGTGGAGGGTGTACGAGTAGAAGCTGCTCGGGTTGAACGCCGAGCCGCCGGTCTGCTGCTTGCCCGAGGAACCCGTCACGATGCTGCCGGACTGGCGCAGCTCGGCGGTGTCGTCCTTGTAGAACGGGTCCTTCACGCTCTCGAAGTAACTGTTCTCCAGGACCATCTTCGTGTAGCCGCGCGAGTAGTTGCCGTAGCCCGTGACGCTCTGCAGGTAGTTGTTGTACAGGTGGGCGTAGGCCACGTTGTCGGTGCTCGGGTTGCGCGAGTTGGTGTGGTGGATCCAGTTGTGGTGGATGGTGATCCGGGCGGTGACGTTGGTGGTCCAGCCGATACCGAAGGACTTGTTGCCCTCGGCGAGGACGTTCCACGACACGGTCAGGCTCGTGGTGTCCTTGCGGCTGTCGATCAGGCCGTCGTTCATCCGCACGATCTGGTTGTGGTCGATCCAGATCTTGTTGGCGGTGTCCATCTGGATGCCGTCGTAGTCGAAGTCCTTGTCGTCCGGGTCGTCCGACGCCACCCGGGTGTCGCGGATGGTCAGGTTCCGGATGATGACGTTGCTGGTGCCTTCACCGAGGAAGAACCCGCCGTTGACGATCTGACCGTTCCTGCCGACGCCCACGATCGTCTTGTTGGACTTGACCGGGATCTCCTTGCCGTACGGGCTCACCGTGATCGCCGCGTCGACCCGGATGACGTACGCGGCGCTGGCGCTGGCGTACCTCTCCAGGTCGGCCTGGTTGGTGACGGTGACCGTGGTGCCGCCCGCGCCGCCGGTGGTGCCGGCCGCCCCGGCGAAACCGTCGGGGCTGTTGGCGTACGGCACGCCGCTGGGCGGCGGCGTGGTCGGGGGCGCGGTGGTGGGCGGCGGGGCCGTCGTCGGGGCGCCGGTGGTGGGCGTGACCCCGCCGGTGCAGGCGGTGCCGTTGAGCGCGAAGTTCGTCGGCACCGGGTTGTTGCCGTTCTGCGTCCCGCTGAACCCGAAGTTGACCGTGCCGTTGGTGGGGATCGCCGCGTTGTAGCTGACGTTCGTCGCGGTGATGTTCGACGTCCCGGCCGGGATCGTCGCGTTCCACGCCTGGGTCACCTGCTGACCGGCGGTGAACGTCCAGGTCAGCTTCCAGCCGTTGACGGCGTCACCGAGATTGGTGATCGTCACGTCCCCGTTGAAGCCGCCGGCCCACGAGCTGGCGACCTGGTAGTCGACGCGGCAGCCCGCCGCCGCCTGCGCGGAGACCGCCGTCACCGCGCCCACCGCCGCGAGCCCGGCGGTCGCGCCCAGCACCAGCGCGGACCGCCAGGTGCCGCGCGCCTTCTTCGTCGTCATCGAGTCTCCGGAGGCATGGGGAGGGTCGTCGTTGAGCGGGGTCACATCGGGTTCCAACCGTCGGTGCCCGCGAGGTACTTCTGGGGCGTGTAGTTGGCCGCCTGCGAGTCGCTCAGCTGCGGACGGTTGCTGTTGACGCCCGCCCCGGAGCCGGTGTTCCTGTACTCCAGGAAGCGGGCGTTCTGCCAGGTGTTACCCGACATGTCCGTCCAGGGCTGCGAGGTCTTGATCGTCGCGCTGAGCGACGACTCCCGGTACAGGACCTGGGCGGTCGGCCCCCACGGGCGGCCGAGGGTGGTGGTGTTGTTGGTCGCGCCGGTGATCGTCGAGCGGTAGATCAGCATCCCGTACGTCTTGCCGGCTGCCGTGCGGGCGGCCGTGATCGGCCCGCCGGTGGACCGCTTCTCGTAGATCGAGGCCCGGTCGAGCACGACGGTGCCGCCGCCGAAGATGAAGTCGACCGTGCCCTCCACGTAGGAGTCGACCACGTAGGCGCGGGTGTTGTCGTTGACCAGGAAGGTGTCCTGGTCACCCAGCAGCCGCACGTTGCGCAGCACCGCCCGGTCGGCGTTGAGGTGCAGGGCGACCGCCTGCTGGTCGCTGTTGTTCCAGTTCTCGGTGTAGTCGTTGGAGATCGTCAGGTTCTCGGCGACGAAGTTCGCGCCGTAGACGAACATGCTCGCGCTGTTGAAGGTGCCGTGGGTGGCGGCGTAGTTGCTGTAGACGAGCACGGTGTTCGACGGCGACGAACCCAGGCCCCGCAGGGTGATGTGGGGCTTGTTGGCCGGCACCGTGACGACCTCGCGGTAGGTGCCCGGCTTGATGGTGATGGTGACCCGCGAGCTGTTGTTCGCCGGCACCGCGTTGATCGCGGCCTGGACCGTGCGGTACGTGCCGGTGCCGTCCGCCGCCACGGTCGGCGCCCCGCTCGGCGGCGGGGTCGTCGGGGGCGGAGTGGTCGGAGGCGCGGTCGTCGGGGGCGCGGTGGTGGGCGGCGCGGTGGTGGGCGCGGTCGTCCCGGTGCAGGTGGTGCCGTTGAGGGTGAATACGGTCGGCGCGGGGTTGCTGGAGTTGTTCCAGGACCCGTTGAAGCCGACGCTCACCGTGCCGTTGGTCGGGATCGACGCGGTGTAGTCCACGTTCGTCGCGACCACGTTTCCGCTGGCCGGGCTCGCGGTGAAGCCCCAGGACTGGGTCACGGCCTGACCGGCGGTGAACGACCAGCCGAGACGCCAGCCGTTGATGGCGTCCCCCAGATTCTTGATCGTGATGTTGGCGCTGAAGCCGCCGGTCCACTGACTGGCCACGGCATAGGTGACCTGGCAGCCGGCGGCAGCCTGCGCGGAACCGGTCGTCGCGACGCCCGCGACGACCGTGGTGGCGGTGGCGACGGCGACGGCGACGGTCACCGACAGGGCTCGCCGCCCGCTCGGCAGAACACTCACGGTGACCCTCCCAGAGTCCCGACGATATTCATGCTTACCGATCTGAAGGGCCCCATCGTGGCACGGCGCGGAGGTGCTGTAAAGCGCTTTCCACACTGGTGTCGGTGCTGCACGAGACGTTCGCCGGTCCTGCGGGCCGGTGAGCCGCCCGCCCGGCGACCAGGAGGTGGGGCGTTCCACCTGGGACCGTATTCGCAGGAACATGTCCTCGGGCCGGTTGCGTTCCCCGAACCCCCGGAAGACCACCATGCCGATGGTGTGTCGGTCCGCCCACGCGCACAGGTCGACGTATTTGCCCGCGTAGCCGCGTACAGCGTCCTAGGAGGATGGCATGGCTGAGGTCGGACAGGATGGGGCCGTGGACATCGAGCCGGTCGACCCCGCCCCCGCCCGGGCGTTCCCCTGGGCCATCCTGCGACAGCGGTGGGAGGACCTCACCTTTGTGCACTGGGCGGTCGCGCCGGAACTGGTCGCGCCGCTGCTGCCCGCCGGCACCCGCCCGGACACTTTCGACGGAGCCGCCCACGTCGGCCTCGTCGGCTTCCGGATGGTCGGGCTGGGCCTCGGCCGGGGGCCGGGGGTGCCCTACTTCGGCACCTTCCGGGAGACCAACGTGCGGCTCTACTCGGTCGACGACGCCGGGCGGCGGGCCGTCGTGTTCCGGTCGCTCGACGCGTCCCGGCTGGTCCCCGTGCTCGTCGCCCGGGCGAGCCTGCGGCTGCCGTACCTGTGGTCGACGATGCGGCTGGACCGCGACGGCGACACCTACACGTACCGCTGCCGGCGCCGCTGGCCCGGCCCGGCCGGCGCGTCGAGCCGCATGACGGTCCGGGTCGGCGACCCGATCGCCGACCCGACGCCGCTGGAACACTTCCTCACCGCCCGCTGGGGGCTGCACACCCGGGCGTACGGGCGCACGCTGCACCTGCCGAACTGGCACCCCCGCTGGCCGCTGCACCGGGCCGAGCTGCTGCACCTGGACGACGAACTGGTCGCCGCCGCCGGGCTACCAGCGCCCGCCGGGGCGCCGGTGAGCGTGCTCTGCTCCCCCGGCGTGCCGGTCGTGTTCGGCCTGCCCGCCGCCGCGCGCCGGCCCGGCTGACGGCCCGGTGCGGGGCCCGCCGCCAGGTCGGCGCGCGGCGGTGGGGTCAGAAGCGGCCCCAGTCGTCGGCGGCCGGCCGCCACACGTCGATGTTGCGCGGGTCCACGGCCATCCGGCGGGCCCGGTGGGTCTCGTGCTCCTCGGGCGTGAAGACCCGGTGCCGGTCGCACAGCTCGTAGCGCGGCCCGTGCACCGGGTCGTGCATGTAGAAGGCGATCGACGTCGACGCGGAGTGGTTGACCAGGTCCGAGGCGATGGGCACCCGCTTGTACTGGGCGCGCGCCCGGCCGCGCATCACGTGGTCGAAGCTCTTCATCATGAAGCACAGGTGCGCGACGTAGAACTCCTTGTTGCGCTGGATCGCCAGGCTGTGGTGGTAGCGGTCCTCGCTGCGCAGGAAGACCGTCACGTCGCCGACGTAGTCGGAGACGAGGAAGCCGAGCACCTCGGTGTAGAAGCGCAGCGTCTCCTCGTACTTGTCGGTGGCGAGGAACGGGTGCACCAGGTCCAGCGGGCGCAGCTCGATCAGCGGCGGCTCGGCGTACTCGGCGTACTCGGTGAACAGCTCGACGATCAGGCCGTTGGGGTCCTTGACGGCGAAGCCGCGCTGGACGAGGCCCTTGACCCGGTCGGCCAGCTCGAACACCTCGTGCCCGGCCGCGGTCACCCGCTCCCGCAGGTCGTCGAGGACCGCGTCGGACTCGACGCTGAAGCCGACGGCCGTGGTCCAGGAGACCTCCCGCTGCGGCGCGGCGACCAACTCGATGCTGTGGTGCTCGATGTCGGCGCGCAGGAAGGCGTACTCGTCGTCGTGCTGCTCCAGTTGCAGGCCGACGTGGTACTGGAGGAACTCGATGGAGGCGGCCAGGTCCGGCACCTCGATCCGGGCGTACTCCATGCCGTACGGCCCACGGCGGCGGGCGGCGGCCTCGGTGGTCATCTGCTACCCCTCTCGGTGTGCTGGTGGTCCCCGGCGGTGGGGAAGCTGACGATGGCCTGACGCGCGACGACCGGGCGCCAGCGTTCCCGGACGAACCGCTCGTGCGAGTCGCTGTGCAGGTAGTCGAGCAGGTCCTGCTCGGTAGGGAACTCCACGACGAAGCCGTGGCTCATGGTGTCGTCGCGGGTGCTGACGTTCGGCCCGCTGCGCCAGTTGCGCATCGCCGGGTACCGCGACGGGAACGTCTCCAGCTCGGCCAGGACGGACTCGGCCGCACCGGGCGGCAGGTCGTCGCGGAACCGGAACACGAGCATGTGGGTGATCATGGCGGCCGGCTCAGAGGATGAAGCTGAGTCGGGCGCCGGGGTCCATGGACTCCATCACCGGTACGGCCCGCCGGACCCGGAACCGCAGCCCGTCGGGGTCGACCTTGAGCACGTGCTCGTAGCGGCCGACGTAGGTGTAGGAGCCGCCGTCGCGGTAGCGGTGGATGACGAAGTTCGCGGTGATCCAGACGGTCTCCGCGCCGGCCTCCAGCAGGATCACGTTGGACACCATCCGGTGGGTGCGCGAGTGCGGGTTCTCCGCGTGCGCCTTGCGGCTCTTGAGCCGCTTGACCCGGGCCCGGATCAGCTCGTAGTCGTCGGCGACGAAGTAGCCGGCGGTGGTGGCGTCCCAGCCGGCCCAGTCGGTGGTCGGCACCTCCAGCCGGCCGCCGGGCTCGAAGAGGGTGAACCACTCGTCGAGACGCCACTCGTCGAGCAGCTGGGCCTCGCGGTAGAGGAACTCCTCCACCTCGGCCCGGGTGACCTCGCGCGACTCCACACTCACCACTCCCCCACGGCTGCCGATGGTCGACGTCACGGCGCTCACTCCCCCGCCTTGGCAGCGGCGGGGCCGCTCGCCGGGGCGCCGGCCGGGGGCGCGCCGGCCACACTGGTGGACGCACCGACGACGTGCGCCCAGTGCCGCCAGAAGCTGCGCATCGCGCCCTCGTCGATCGAGCGCCCCTGGTTGCCCTGCTTCTCGTTGGCCATGCCGCGCGACATGTCGCTCCAGTCGTGGCCGGGGTCGGCCGCGTCGGCGGTGGCGACGATGCCGCGCTGCACCGCCTCGTACGCCTCGATGTCGTCGGGGGTGGCCAGGCCGCCCGGCCCGACGAAGCTGACCATCGTCTTGATCCGCAGCGCGCGCACCGACTCCGGCTCCCCGACCTCGACGAACTGCCACGCCCGCACGTCGGTGCGGTCGGCGGCGACCGGTTCGAGCTGCCGGATGGTCAGCGCCTCCAGGTCGAACAGCAGCAGGTTGGGGAAGACGAACAGGATGCGGCTGGCGTCGGCCACCTCGGCGGCGAGCTCGGGCCCGAGGCGGGCCTCCAACTCGCGCCGCTTGGCGACGGTGCGCACTTTCTCCTCCTCGCCGAAGCGGGGCTCCCAGACCATGCCGATGCGGCCGTTGTGGCCGGTGAGGACGAGCAGGCCGTGGCCGCCGCCGAGGTCGTAGGCGTACTGGTCGTCGTCGGTGACGGCGAAGCCGGTCTCCCGCAGGTAGCCGACGAACGTGTTGTGGGTCGGGGCGAAGTGGTAGCCGTCCATGGCGTTCTCGACGGCCAGCTTCCAGTTGCCCTTGACGCTGTAGAGCTGCACACCGGGCAGGGTGGTCATACCGCGCTCGCCGATCTTGGCCGTCAGCGACATGTAGTGCGCCGCCGGGCCGAGGTGGGTCAGCAGGTCGGGCACGCCCGCGTCGAAGGCGATGAAGACGAAGCCCTCGTGGATCTGCAGGCGGGGCACCTGACGCAGGGCCATCGACGCCCGGAAGGCGGGGTCGTCGGGGTACGCGTCGTCGCCGGGCAGCGCGGCCAGCTCGCCGGAGTTGCTGAACGCCCAGGCGTGGTAGAAGCACTGGAAGAACTTGGTGTTGCCCTCGCTGTGCCGGCACAGCACGGTGCCCCGGTGGGTGCAGGAGTTGAAGAAGACCCGCACCTCGCCGTCGGCGTCGCGGCAGAAGATCAGCGGACGCCCGCCCAGTGTGCGGGTCTTGAAGTCGCCCGCCTTCGGGATCTCCGTCTCGTGACCGAGGTAGAGCCAGGTGTGCCCCCAGATCCGCGCGATCTCCTCGGCGAACACCCCCGACTCGCGGTACGCCGAGCGGTGCACGCGGAACCGCAGCGCCTCCCAGTCCTCGTCGATCATCGCGCCGTCACCGGGTGCACCGAGCGGGCGTACCGGCGTCTGCTGCGCCATCACCTCACCGCCTTCTACGTCATGCGAGACAGCGTCTCGCACCACGATGCTGCTATCCGGCCCCGCCACCTGTCAAGAGCAGGCCATACTCCGGCACCGGGTTACTCGCTGTTAATACGGACGCAACACGCACCCGCTGTTTCGTTGGCCACGATGCCGAACATCGACTCGGCGCGGCCCCGCCGCTGCACCGCGAGTACGGGCCCCTGCGCCGCGCGCCGCCCACCGCACCGCCAGCCGGTGTCACCCCTCCCGGAGGATCCCATGCTCCAGCCGCACCAAGGCCCGATCGCTGGAACCCACTACCTGCCGAGCACGCCCGACACCTGCCTGTGGGGCCGGCTGCCCGACCGGCGGCACCAGCCCGTGCTGCGGATCCGCTCCGGCGAGACGGTGACGATCGACACGCTCAGCCACGAGGGCATCCTGGAGGACCAGGGCCGCGACCCGGTCGCGTACCTCAAGCAGTTCGACGTCCCCGCCGACGGGGTCCTCGCCGACGCCCGCGACCTGGCCGGCTCCGACGTCGCCCACGACTACGACGCCGACGGGCCGCACGTGGTCACCGGACCGATCGCGGTGGACGGGGCCGAACCGGGCGACGTGCTCCGCGTCGAGGTCCTCGACCTGCTCATCCGGGCCCCGTACGGTTTCGTCAGCAGCCGCCACGGGTACGGCGCGCTGCCCGGCGAGTTCCCCCTCACCCCCGCCGACACCGGCCCCGACGGCGACGGTCTCCGCGAGTACGGCAGCGTCTGCCACTTCACGGCGGTGGTCAGCAGCGGCGGCCGGCTGTACGGGACACTGCCGTACGGCGACGGGCGGGCCGCCCGCTTCCCCCTCGCCCCGTTCCTCGGCCTGATGGGCGTCGCCGTGGACACCGACGACCCGGTGCACTCCGTGCCGCCCGGCGCGTTCGGCGGCAACCTCGACATCAACGAGCTCCAGATCGGCTCCGCCCTCTACCTGCCGGTGCAGCTGCCCGGGGCCGGCTTCTACGCCGGCGACCCGCACTACGCCCAGGGCGACGGCGAGGTGGCGCTGACCGCCCTGGAAGCGCCGCTGCGGGCCACGCTGCGGCTGTCGGTCGTCCCGCAGGCGCAGGCGGGGGCCCTGGGCGTCGCCGACGGGCCCTTCGCCGAGACCGCCACCCACTGGCTGCCGGTCGGCCTGCACAGCGACCTCGACGAGGCGATGCGCCGGGCCGTCCGCGCCGCCGTCGCCTTCCTCGCCCGCACCCAGGGCATGCCACCGCAGACCGCCCTGGCGTACCTGAGCGCCGCCGCCGACTTCGAGGTCAGCCAGGTCGTCGACGGGGTGAAGGGCATCCACTGCCTGATCCGCAAGGCGGACTTCCCGGCCCACGTCTGAGCCGGGACGCCGGGTGGGCGGGGGCGGGGACGGGCCTCCGGCCTGGCCTCGCGAGGCCGCCCCGGCAGACGACGGGGCGTCACGCGCCCTCCCGGCGCCACAACTGCTTCACCGCCCTTTGCTCTGCACCCACATACGCAGCAGTTGACCCGCTGTGATGGGCCACGGGACCCCCCGGACATCCACGATATCGGATATAGCCTGGCAAGCCGGGGTGCCGCGTGGGTGGGTGCAGAGCAAAGGGAGCGCGCGATGTTGTCCGAGGCCGGCGGAGAGCCACGCAGAGTGAACGCGCCGATCCCACCGGGAAGCGGCGCGCGGTCCATACGCAGCGTGGCCGTCGCCGACGAGGGCCGGGAGCGCCTAGCGGCCCCGGCGCCGCTGCGGCACCTACGAGCCGACCGGCACCTCGGCGCGGCGGGGCGCGGCGGCCATCGCCCCCGGCCGGGTCACGGTCACCGCCGCCACCCGGCTCGCCCAGCGGGCCGCGTCGTCGATCGCCGCGCCGTCGAGCAGCGCGTCGGCCAGGGCCGCGCAGAAGGTGTCCCCCGCGCCGGTGGCGTCCACCGCGTCGACCCGCTCAGCCGGCACCAGCCACTCCCGGTCGGCGGTGACGACCAGCGCGCCGTCCGCGCCGAGGGTCACCACGACCGGCCCCCGGGTGCCCAGCGACCGGGCCAGCCCGGCCAACTGCGCGGCCGGCCCCGAGCCGGGCGCCGGCCCCGGGCCAGACACGGAGGCCGGGCCAGACACGGAGGCCGCCGGGGCCCCGGCCAGGGCCGCCAGCTCGCCCCGGTTCGGCACGAGGATGTCGACCCGGGCCAGGGTCGCCGCGTCCACCGGACGGGCCGGGGCCGGGTTGAGCACCACCAGGCCGCCCGCGGCGGCCACTGCGGCGGCCACCACCTCGGCGGCGACCTCCTGCTGCAACAGCACCGCGCGGGCCGAGGCGAGCAGGTCGTACGACGGCACGAGGTGCTCGGGCGCGAGCCACATGTTGGCCCCGGAGCTGACCGCGATGGTGCTGTCGCCGTCGGCGGTGACCAGCACGATCGCCTGGCCGGTCGGGCGGGGCGCGCGCAGCACCCCGGCCGTGTCCACGCCCTCGGCGGCGAGCAGCCCGGTGAGCCACTCCCCCTCGGCGTCGTCGCCGACCGCGCCGACCATGGCGACGCGGCGGCCCAGCCGGGCGGCGGCGACCGCCTGGTTGGCACCCTTGCCGCCGCCGGCGCGCCGGTGGTCGGCGGTGCCAAGCACCGTCTGGCCGGGCGCGGGCAACTCGGCCAGGGGCACCACCACGTCGACGTTGAGGCTGCCCACCACCACGATGTCGGTCACGGCGGCCTCAGCCCTGCCCGGGACGCCAGGCGTGCGCCAGGAAGTCCGCCCGGGGCGGGGCGAAGACGTCCAGGTTGATGCACGGGCCCTCGGTCGGCTCGACGTAGTGCACCGCACCGCGCGGCACGAGCAGCATCGAGCCCGCTCCCATCGGGTGCGCCACCCCGTCGACGTGGTAGTCGCACCGGCCGCCGAGGATGAGCACGAGTTGGTCGAAGTCGTCGTGGTGGTGCGGGTTGAGCGTCATGCCCACGCTGAGCTCGTGCCAGGCCAGCACGACCTCGTCGGTGGCGTACACCTTGCGGCGCACCCCGGGCCGCACCTCGGTGGCCGGGATGTCGTCCCAGTTCACCGCGATGCCGTAGAGCTGCGGGTTGAGCATGTCAGCGCTCCCTTTCCGGGTCGGGTCAGCCGGCCAGCCGGCGCAGGCCGGCACCGAGCAGTTGCAGGTCCGAGCCGACGACCAGGTAGCCGGCGGCGGTGAGGCCGTACCGGGCCAGGGCGTCGGGCGTACGGTCGGACACCCAGCCGCCCAGCGCGGCTCCCGTCGCCCGGGCAGCGTCGGCGATGTCGCCGGTGCGCCGCAGCAGCGGCGTCGGATCGTCGGTGCTCGCGAGGCCGAGGCTGACCGCCAGGTCGGTGGTGCCGACGAAGCCGACGTCCAGGCCGGCCAGCAGGTCTCGCAGGGGGTCGTCGGTGGTCGCCGTCTCGATCTGGGCGACCAGCAGCGGCGGGTCGGCGGCCTCCGCGGCGAGGTACCGGTCGAGGCCGCCGACACCGTAGCCCGCCGCCGGGTGCGCGAGGCTGATGCTGCGGCGCCCGTGCGGGGCGTACAAGCTGGCCGCGCGCAGCGCCCCGGCCTCGGCCCGGCTGCGGACGGTGGACAGCTGGACCCCGACGGCGCCGGCCTCCAGCAGCCGGTTGACCTGGCCCGGGTCGACCGCCGGCACCCGGACCAGCGCCGGCAGGCCGAGCGCGGCGGCGAACCGGAGCTGGTCGGCGGCGGTGCGTTCGTCCAGCGCGGAGTGCTCCAGGTCGACCACGACGAAGTCGAGCCCGGCCTGGGCGGCCAGGGCCACCACGTCGGGGCCGGGCAGCTTGAGGAACGTGCCGACGAGCCGCCCGCCGCCGCGCAGCGCCGCCCGCAGCCGCCTGCGGGAGCGGTGCACGCCGGCGGGCGGCGCGGCATCCGTGGCGGACGGCGCGGGGACGGCGGGGTCGGTGGCGGGCATCAGCGGCTCACGCCCCGGCGACGCCGGCCGCCGGGAGCCCCCGCCACGGCACGGTCGGCACCTGCTCGCCGGCGAGCAGCACCAGGCTCGGCTCCAGCCGGCGGGCGACGACCCGGTTGCCGGCGGCGTCGGGCAGCTCGGCCTCCTCGGCGTCGGCGAGCACCGTGACGTGGGCCGGGCCGCCCTCGACGAGGCTGCCGTAGCCCTCGGCGTCGAGGCCGGTCAGGCGGGCCGGGGCGGACGTCACCCGGGGCACGATCTGCTCCATGGTCATGCCCATGGCCCGCAGCTTGGCCATGCTGGTGACCAGGTCGAACACCGGGCCACGCCAGTTGCGGCCGCTGGTGTCGGAGGTGATCACGTCGGGCAGGAAGCCCTGCTCGATGGCCGGACGGGCCACGGCGAAGCTGAGGTTGCTCTTGCCGTGGGCGGACTCGAACAGCACGCCGCGCTCGCGGGCGGCGTACACCTCGGGCAGGACGGTGCCGTCGCCGAGGATGCCGTACGGCTTGCCGGTGTAGCAGTGGGCCACGACGTCGCCGGGGCGCAGCAGGTCGAGGATCACCGGCAGCGGCTCCGGGGTCTCCCCGATGTGGATCATCAGCGGGAGCCCGGCCTCGGCCGACAGCGCGAGGGACCGCTTGAGCAGCGTCCGCCACTCCAGGCCGACGACGTCCTCGGAGAGGCGGATCTTGAAGCCGCGCACCCGGTGCGGGTTGGCGGCGGCGATCTCCAGGGCGTCCTCGGGCACCAGCGTGCCCGGGTTGAGCAGCTCGCCGAAGCGGAAGTCGATCAGGCCGAGAACCGAGACGTTGAGGAAGTTGACCAGCCGCATCCGGGCCGGGCCGGCGACGAAGCGCTCGAACGCGGCGAAGGTGGACGCGCCGACGGTGCCGGCGTCGCAGGCCGCGACGACGCCCCGGTGCAGGTGCGCCTCGTCCGGCGGCGCGCCGACCTTGGAGACCTCGGCGAAGATGTGGGTGTGCGCCTCGACCAGGCCGGGCAGCACGTACTGCCCGGTGCAGTCGACCACCTGCCGGCCCTGCGCGGCGAGGCCGGGGGCGATCCGGGCCACCCGGTCGCCGGTCACCGCGACGTCGGCCACTGCGCTGGCGCCGGTGGCGGCGTCGAACACCTCGCCGCCGGCCAGCACCAGGTCGTAGCGCGGGGAACTGTCAGTCATGGCATCACGCTTTCTGTACGAAGCGGCGGCGACGGGCGGGCGTCGCCGGGCAGGGGGTCGGGCTCGGCCTTCGGGGTCGGGGTCTCGGCTGTCCGGTCCGGGGCCCCGGCTGTCGCGGCCGGGGTCTCGGCGCGGAACCGGGTGCGCAGCGGCAGCACCCCGGCGACAGTGACCTCGACCAGGTCGCCGGGGGTCAGGAAGCAGCCCCGGTCCTGGCCGGTGCCGGTGGGGGTGCCGGTCAGCACCACGTCGCCCGGCTCCAGCACCACGTACCGGGAGATCCAGGCAAGCAGGTCGGGCACCGGGAAGATGAGGTCAGCGGTGCTGGCCTGCTGCCGCAGCTCCCCGTTGACCGTGGTCCGTACGCCGATGGCGTCGCGGTCGGCGACCGCGTCCAGGCCGAGCACCGAGGCGCCCAGCGCGCCGAAGCCGGGGAAGCTCTTGGCCAGGGTGGGGCTGCCGGAGGCGACCATCACGTCGCGGGCGGTCAGGTCGTTGGCGGCGGTGATCCCGGCGACGTGCGCCCAGGCCCGCTCGGCGGGCGTGTGGTGCATCCGCGCGCCGATGACCAGGGCGACCTCGCCCTCGTAGTCGGATTGCGCGCTGACCGAGGTGGGCAGCGGCACGGTGTCGTCGGGGCCGGAGCCGGCGTTGGGCGACTTGAGGTAGAGCACGGGCTGGGTGGGCAGGGGCCGCCCGGTGGTGCGCGCCTTGCAGTGGTAGTTGAGGCCCACCCCCCACACGGCCGGGGTCCCGCCCAGCGGGGCGACGATGTCGCCGGCGAGGGCGTCGAGGGGCAGCCGGCGGCGCACGGTCGCGGCGCGGGCCGGGGCGAGCCCGGCGCCGGCCCGCAGCAGGGCGGCCACGTCCGCGTACGGCAGGTCGAGCAGCTCGACGGCGCCGTCGCCGGTCAGCCGGCCCAGCCCGTGCCGGGTGGCGACCAGGTGCGGGCCGGCAACGGTGTGCGGGGCGTCGGCGGGGTGCGGGCCGGCGGCGCTGGGCGCGTCGCCCTGCGGGGCGGTCACGCCGCGTCCGAGGAGTGCCCGGGCACCGTGCCCAGCATCGGGTTGACCAGCGGGGCGAGGTTGTTGACGGCGGCGGCGGCCTCGCCGAAGCCGACGG
Organism: Micromonospora sp. NPDC057141; assembly: GCF_042670805.1. Taxonomy (NCBI): domain Bacteria; kingdom Bacillati; phylum Actinomycetota; class Actinomycetes; order Micromonosporales; family Micromonosporaceae; genus Micromonospora; species Micromonospora sp. NPDC057141. Next base: position 28,220 of record NZ_JBHUVA010000039.1, read on the forward strand.
AGATCAGCCGCACCTTGCCCTCGTAGTCGGTGATGTCGCCGGCGGCGAAGACGCGCGGCAGGTTGGTGCGCATCGACCGGTCGACGGCGACGTAGCGGCGGTGCATCTCCAGGCCCCAGCGTTCCATGGCGCTGAGGTCGGCGATGAAGCCGAGGGCGGCCACCACCGCCTGCGCGGGCAGCTCCTCGCGGCCCTCGCCGCGCACCTGCGCGATGCTCACGGAGGTGACGGTCCGCTCCCCGGCGATGCCGCACACCTCGTACGGGGTGAGCACACGCACGGTCGAGGACTCCAGCTGGGCGACGCTGTGCTCGTGGGCGCGGAACTGCGGCCGGCGGTGCACGAGGGTGACGCTGCGGGCGTACGGCTCCAGCGCGAGGGCCCAGTCGACGGCGGAGTCGCCGCCGCCGACCACGACGACCTCCTGGCCGGCGAGTTCGTCGAGGCGGGGCACGAAGTAGCGCAGGCCCCGGCCGAGGTAGTCGTTGCCGACGGGCAGCTCGCGGGGGGTGAAGGTGCCGATGCCGGCGGTGAGCAGGACCGCCTTGGCGCGTACCTGGGTGCCGGTGTCGGTGCCGATGAGCACGTGGTCGGCGGCGGTGGTCAGCTCGACGGCGCTCTCCCCGAGCAGGAACGTCGGCTTGGCGGTGGCGGCCTGGGTGAGCAGTGCGTCGACGAGTTCCTGGCCCCGCACCGAGGGCAGGCCGGCGATGTCGTAGATGGCCTTCTCGGGGTAGAGGGCGGCGATCTGGCCGCCGGGTTCGGGCAGCGAGTCGATCAGCGCCACGCTCATCCCGCGGAAGCCGGCGTAGTAGGTGGCGTACAGGCCGGCGGGGCCGGCGCCGACGATCGCGAGGTCGACCTCGTGCAGCTCGCCCATCAGGCGGCGCTCCCCGCGACGGCAGGGTGGTCGCGGCCGACCCGGCCGATCTTGCGGGCCCCGCCGGGGCTGCCGAGCTCGCCGAAGAACTCGGCGTTGATCGGCCCGAAGTGGGCCCGGTCGGCCGGCAGGTCCTCCAGGTGGAAGATCGAGGTGACGGGGCAGACCGGCTCGCAGCGCCCGCAGTCGACGCACTCGTCGGGGTTGATGTACATCATCCGGTCGCCCTCGTAGATGCAGTCCACGGGGCACTCCTCGACGCAGGACCGATCCTGCACGTCCACACACTCGTCGGTGACCACGTAGGTCATCGGTCCTCCAGCGGTTGGGTCGGCCGTCCGCATCCGCACCGCTGCCCGTCGCGCTGACGTCGCCGGATGCGGGGCGATGTCGTTGATGTCAGGTCACGCTAGAGAAGCCATCCCGAGTATGTCAACATACGAGACGTCATCTTGAATGAAGTCACGGCGGCGGGAGTGTGGGGATGGACGACCATGTGCCGGCGGCACTGCGGCGGGCGGCCGAGGACGCGATCGACGAGGCAGCCGTCCTCGACGCGCTGACCGTGCTGGGGGCGGAGCCGAGCCCGTACGGCCGGGAGCGGGCCACCGCCCACCGGCTCGCCGGCTGGGCCGCCGCGCGCTGGCCGGAGCTGTCCTGGCGGGTCGACCCCCTCGACCCGACGGCGGCGCTGCCGGACAGCGCGAACCTGGTCGGCTCCTCCGCCCTCGGCACGGCGCCGGAGCTGCTCGTCTATTCACACCTGGACACCTCGCTGACCGGCGGGGCCGACTTCGACGCGCCGATCACCGGCCTGGACGCCCCCGCGCCCGGGCTGCGGCGGCCGGAGGGGCCCGACACCGAGCGGGTGGTCAGCGGCTTCGGCCTCGGGGTCGCCCGGGGGGCAGCCGCCGCCGCTCTCGTCGGGTTCGCCGCCGCGGCCGGCGCGTGCCGGGCCGCCGGCCGGCCGCACCGGCTGACCCTGCTGCTCGCCGCCGCCGGCACCCACCGCAACGATCCGGACGCCGGCCCCGCCCCCGGCGGGGTGGCCCACCACCTGGACCGGCACCCGCTGCCGGCCGCCGCGGTCGTGGCCAAGAGCGGCCCGCCGGGCGTCCTGACCGCCGAGCCAGGGGCCATGTTCGTCCGGGTACGGCTGACCAGCCGCTTCCATCCGGCGCTGTTCCGCGACACCGCCGTCCCGCCGGGGGGCCTGCTGGCACACCTCGGCCGGGTGGTCGCGGCGCTGGAGGCGTTCCGGCACGCCCACCTGGCGAGCCGGGCCGGCCGCACCGGCCAGGTCGGGGCCGAGGTGGGCATCGGGGCGGTGCGGGCCGGCCAGCCGGGCAAGCCCGACCTGCTGCCCGGGCGGCTGGAGTTCCACCTCTACCTCGTGACGGTGCCCGGCGACGAGCCGGCGGAGATCACCGCCGCCTTGGCCGCGACGCTGACCGAGAGGCTGCGCGACACCCCGCTGGGCGACTGCGGGGTGAGCGTGACCGGCTGGCCGGTCCACCCGGCCGCCGCCACCGACCCGGACGCCCCGATCTGTCACTGGGCCGATGCCGCCTGGCGGGCCGCGCACGGCCGCGCGCCGCAGCCGGTGCGGGGCTGGACGGGGTCGACCGACGGGGTGCTGCTGCGCGGGCGGGGCGTGCCGACCGTCCGGCTGGGGCCCCCGCTGCTCCCGGCGGACCCGGCCGACTCTCGGCGGGACCGTTGTGCCGTCGCGGACCTGCTGCGTTTCGCCCGGATATATGCCGACATCGCGCTACGAAGCCGGCAGACATCGACAGGCTGATGTGCCATATGCCATGATACTGTCTCACTTCACGCAACGAGGGATCCAGATGGCGGACGACAGCCCCTCGCCGGGGAAGAACGCGGACCAGAGCGCTCCGGCGATCCAGACCGTGCAGCGCGCGGCGGTCATCCTCAACGCGTTCACCGCGGCGCGCCCACGACTCAGCCTCAACGAACTGACCGCCAGCCTCGGCACCAGCAAGGCGACGGCCCACCGTTACACCAAGGCGCTGCGGGAGAGCAACCTGTTGCGCTACGACGAGCGGGAGGGACTCTACTCGCTCGGCCCGCAGATCCTGACCCTCTCCGCCGCCGCGCGCGCCGCGATGCCGGTCATCAGCATCGCCGGCCCGCACATGCAGCAGCTCGTCCGCGAGATCGACGAGACGGTGGTGCTCAGCGTCTGGGACGGTGACACGGCCGTGGTCGTCCGCGCCGACGACAACACCGACCGGGTCATCCGCGTCAGCGTCCGCACCGGCTCCCGGCTCTCGCGCACCGAGTCCGCCCAGGGCCGGGTCTTCTGCGCCTTCCTGCCCGCGGACGACGTGGTCGGGCTGGCCGACGAGCTGGCCGCCTCCGCCGAGCTGCGCCGGGAGGTCGACAAGATCCGGCGCACCGGCATCTCGGCGAACACGCCGTCGGCCAACGGCGTCCGCAGCATCGCCGCGCCCATCTTCCGCGGCAGCACGCTGATCGCCGCGATGGCCATCGTCGGCACCACCACGTCCGTGCCGGAGGGCACCGACAGCCCGCTCGCCATCGCCCTGCAGCGCGTCGCCGCCGTGGTCACCGCCGAGCTGGGCACCAACGGCAACGGCCACCACCCCGTGCCGGAGAACGGCAACGGCAACGGCCACCGCCCCCCGGCGGCGCGTGGCGGCGCGGGCCGGCGCTGACCGGGCGCGGGCCGAACCGACCGGGCGCGGGCGCTGACGCCGACTCGTCAGCTCACGGCCGCGCCGAGCCCCTCGGACAGCTCGCGCGCGATGGCCAGCAGGGCATCCGCCGCCGCGGCATCCGCCGCGCCGGAGAGCACCGCGTCGGTGCCGAGCACGCCCAACGCGGCCACCACCTGGGTACGCTCGAACACCGGCGCGGCCAGCACCCGCACCCCGAAGTCCTCCGGCGAGTTGACCGCGAAGCCGTCGCGGCGCACCTGCTCGACCACGGCTCGCAGCCCGGCCGACAGGCGCAGCTGACGGGCCACCACCGGGGCCTCGGCGGGCGGCAGGAACGCGCAGAACACCCGGCCCTGCGCCGAGCGCACCAGGTCCAGCGGTGATCCCGTACGCACGCTCAGCCGCACGTCGCCGCTGACGTTGTCCATGCAGCGGACCACGATCGGGCTCTCGCCGTTCCACACGCTGAGCACCGAGGTCTGGTTGGTCAGCCGGGTCAGCCGGTCCAGGTGGGGCTCGGCGGCGGTGACGATGGGCAGCGCCGCGCGGGCCGCGGCCTCCATCGCCAGGATCTGCGGGCCCAGCGTGTACGTGGCGGTGGCCGTGTCGAAGCGCAGCAGGTTGGCCGCGCGCAACGCGCGGGCGTACCGGTGCGCGGTGGCCCGGCTGATCGCGAGGTCGGCGGTCAGCTCCGCCAGGGTGAGCCGGGGCCGCTCGGCGGAGAACGCCTGGAGGATGGTGGCGGCCCGCTGCACGGTCTGGATCGCGGGCGCGTCGCCGTTGTGCTCCTCGATCCCGACCCCGACCGCCATCGCGTCACCTCGCGCATCCCCGTCGCCTCCGCAGGATGCGCACTCTACCCAGCGCGACGGCCGAGGTGCGAGGCCGGCGCGGCGCGGCGCGGACCCGCCACCCACCGCACGGGACTTCGACTACCGTGCGTGAGATCGGCCTGCTAATTCACCCGGACGGGTCGATCCTGACGCTGCGTCACACCCCCGCGATCCCATTCGACGCGTCCCGACCCTTTTGCTCTGCACCCACGGGCGCAACATGGCGGCCGTGCTGCGCCTATGCAGAACCCCGAAGGGCAGGACGAGACGACACTCCATTACACAAAGCGACTGTTGCGTCATTGGGTGCAGAGCAAAGGGGTTCGCCAGTGTGGGCGCAGCCGAGCAAGGCGACCACGCAGGGTCACGGCTCGGTGGCGAGCTGGCGGTGCACCTCGCCGCTGTCCCAGTAGTCGACCCGGTGCGCGACCAGGCCGTCGGCGTCGACCCGGAACCGGAACATCCCGCGCACGCGCACCGGGGCCCGGCCGGCGGAGACCAGCCGAAAGGACATCCGGTACGCCAGCGCCGCCCGGTCCCCGTCGACGATCAGCTCCTCCACCTCGTAGCGGAGGTCGGCGAACTCGGCCAGGAAGCCGTCGAGCCGCTCCCGGTAGCCGGCCCGGCCCACGACACCCCGCCCGAGCCCGGCGGTGTGCTCGTTGACGAAGCCGCCGCTGACGCAGGCGGCGACGGCGTCGGCGTCGTGGGCGTTCAACGCGGCCAGGTAACCCAGCACCGCGGCGCGGGTGCGGCCCGCGCTCAGTTCCCCCACAGCCGCCGTACGGTGTCGAACACCTGCTGGTCGTGGGAGATCTCGATGACGTTGCCGTCGGGGTCCTTCAGCGCGCAGATGTAGCCGACCGGCGGCGGCATCTGGCGCGGCTCCCAGTGCAGGCAGCCCAGCTCGCGGGCCCGCTCGGCGATCGCGTCGACGTCCGAGCGCTGCGGCACCTCGATGCCGATGTGCGCGAACGGGTGCAGCAGGCCGAGCTGGCCGCCCTTGTCCTTGTTGAAGGAGACGAGCACCAGCACGAACGGCGTCTCGACCTGCTTGTCGTTGGAGAGCCAGACGCTCTCCCCGTCGGCGTCGGCGAACCGCTCCACCACCACCAGCGGGGTGAGACTGGTGTAGAACGCGATCGCCTTGTCGAGGTCGCCGGTGGGCAGTGCCACGTGCGTCCATCGGGCTTGGGTCAGGCCGGTCCCCATGAGTACCTCCACCGTGCCGGAATGTCCATCACAACGCTGCCACCAGCCTATTCGTCCCCGCTCCGGGGCGCGCTGTGCCGGGGACACAAACCCGTCCGGGCCGATTCGACCCGGCGGGACAGTGCCGGGGGCCCGGCCGGCGTGCCAGCGTGGTCGGCACACACCAGCAGGAGGACGATCACATCATGCGCTACCGCAGGCTCGGCGGCACGGGCGTCGAGGTCAGCACGCTCTGTCTCGGCACGATGATGTTCGGTGCCTGGGGCAACACCGACGAGAAGGAGTGCCACCAGATCGTCGCCGAGGCGCTCGACGCCGGGGTCAACCTGGTCGACACCGCCGACGTGTACGCGCACGGCGAGACCGAGGAGATCGTCGGCCGGGCGCTGCGCGGTCGGCGCGACGACGTGGTGCTGGCCACCAAGTTCCACGAGTCGATGGGCGCCGACCGCAACCGGCGGGGCAACTCCCGGCGGTGGATCACGCAGGCGGTCGAGGAGAGCCTGCGCCGGCTGGGCACCGACTGGATCGACGTCTACCAGGTGCACCGCCCCGACCCGCGCACCGACGTCGACGAAACCCTCGGCGCACTGTCCGACCTGGTCCGGCAGGGCAAGGTACGCCTGATCGGCACCTCCGCGTTCCCCGCCGAGCAGATCGTCGAGGCGCAGTGGGTCGCGCAGCGGCGGCAGCGGGAACGCTTCACGACGGAGCAGCTGGCGTACTCGATCCTGGCCCGGGGTGCCGAGGCCGGCGTGCTGCCGACCTGCGAGCGGCACCGGCTCGGGGTGATGGTGTTCAGCCCGCTCAACGGCGGCTGGCTCACCGGGAAGTACCGCGCGGGCAGCGTGCCGGCGGACTCCCGCGCCGGGCGCAACGGCGACCACTTCGACTTCCGCGACGCCGCCGCCCGCGATCGCAAGCTCGACCTGGTCGGCGAGCTCGACGTGCTCGCCCGGGAGAGCGGCCTGACGCTGATCGAGCTGGCGCTGGGCTTCGTGCTCAGCCACCCGGCCGTCACCAGCGCCGTCATCGGCCCGCGCACCCTGGAGCAGCTGCGCAGCCAGCTCGGCGCGGGCCAGCTCGACGGCCTGCCGGCCGACGTGCTGGACCGGATCGACACGCTGGTGCCGCCGGGCCACAACATCAACCCGGCCGACGCCGGCTACCGGCCGCCGGCGCTGACCGACCCGACCCTGCGGCGCCGCTGACGCCACGGGCGGCCGAGCAGCGGGACCGGCCACGGGAAGACGGCGGTCAATTCGTCCGGTAGGGTGACGAACGGCATCGGGCCCCGGCATCCGGACAGGACGGTTCGCATGACCCCTGCCCCCATTCCCCCTCGTCCCGCTCCGGGCTCCGTCGACGAGGCCGAGGCGCTGACCGCCGTGCGGCCCAGCGCGCGGCAGGTGGCGTGGCAGTCGATGGAGTTCTACGCCTTCGTCCACTTCGGCATGAACACGATGACCGACCGCGAGTGGGGTCTCGGCGACGAGGACCCGGCGCTGTTCGATCCGTCGGAGTTGGACGTCGACCAGTGGATGACGGCGATCGCGGCGGCGGAGATGACCGGCGTCATCCTCACCGCCAAGCACCACGACGGCTTCTGCCTGTGGCCCTCGAAGGTGACGACGCACTCCGTCGCCGCCTCCCGGTGGCGCGACGGGCAGGGTGACCTCGTGCGGCTCGTGGCGGATGCGGCGCGGCGGCACGGTCTGCGGTTCGGTGTCTACCTCTCGCCCTGGGACCGCAGCGAGGCCACGTACGGCTCGGGGAAGGCGTACGACGACTTCTTCGTCGCCCAGCTGGAGGAGTTGCTGTCCGGCTACGGCGAGGTCTTCTCCGTGTGGTTCGACGGGGCCAACGGCAACGGCCCCGACGGCCCACACCAGGAGTACGACTGGGAGCGGTACTACGCCGTCGTCCGGCGGCGGCAACCCGACGCGGTGATCTCGGTCTGCGGGCCGGACGTGCGGTGGTGCGGCAACGAGGCCGGGCACACCCGGGCGGACGAGTGGAGCGTCGTGCCCGCCGGGCTACGCGACGCCGAGCGCATCGCCGAGGGTTCCCAGCACGTCGACGACGGCACCTTCGCACGGCTCGTGCGCAGCGACGGGGAGGATCTGGGCAGCCGGGCGGCTGTCGCGGGCCGACTCGACGATCTCGTGTGGTATCCGGCCGAGGTCAACACGTCCATCCGGCCGGGGTGGTTCCACCACCGGCGTGAGGACCACGCCGTCCGCTCCGCCGACGAGCTCTTCGAGCTGTGGTGCGCGGCCGTCGGCGGGAACGCCTGCCTACTGCTCAACGTGCCGCCCGACTCCCGTGGCCTCGTGGCCGACCCCGACGTGGCGGCCCTGGCGGGCCTGGGCGAGCGCATCCGCGCGTTCCGGGGCGCGGTGCGGGAAGCCGACGTCGTCCTGTCCTCCGGGGCCGTGCGTACGGCCGCCGGTGCGCCGACGGGCGACCCGGCCGCGCTCGCACGGCTGGCGGTGGGTGCGGCGGAGGGCTGCGTGTGGCGTCCCGAGGCGTCCGACAGATTGCCGACCGTCTCGGTCGTCCTGGCCGGCCCCACCGAGGTCGCCGCCGTGGTCGTCGGCGAGGAGATCACGCAGGGGCAGCGGCTGGAGCGGATCGTCGTGACCGCGGTGGCCGATGGGCACGAGGAGGTGCTGGCCGAGGCGAACTCGATCGGCTATCGACGCATCCTGCGTTTCGCCCCGCGCGTCGTGAGCGAGGTGCGGGTCAGGATCGAGGCGTCCCGTGGCCTGCCGGCGGTCCGCACGGTCGCGGTGGTCGCGGCGAGCGGCGGGTGGCTTCCACGAGACCGAGGAGTCAGCGGATGACCTGGTCGCACGTCGACAACGCCTGGCCGACGAGAGGGCTCAGCTACGGGGCCGACTACAACCCGGAGCAATGGGACAGGGCGACCTGGGCCGAGGACGTGCGGCTGATGACGCAGGCCGGCGTCAACCTCGTCTCGCTCGGCATCTTCTCCTGGGGGCTGGTCGAGGTCGCGGACGGGGAGTTCGACTGGGGCTGGCTGGACGAGGTCGTCGATCTCCTGGCCGAGGGCGGCATCGCCGTCGATCTCGCCACGCCGACCGCCGCGCCCCCGGGCTGGCTGCTGGCGGCGCACCCCGAGCTCCGCCCCGTCGACCACGACATGCGACCGCACTGGCCCGGCGCCCGCCTCGGCTGGTGTCCGAGCAGCCCGGTCTTCCGCGAGTACGCGCTACGCGTCGTCCGAGCCCTCGCCGAGCGCTACGGGCATCGGGACCACGTCGTGATGTGGCACGTCAGCAACGAGTTGGGGGGCGGCAACGGCCGCTGCTACTGCGACGTGTCGGCGGAGGCGTTCCGCGGCTGGCTACGGCGCAGGTACGGCACGCTCGACGCGCTGAACGACGCGTGGGGTGCCGCCTTCTGGGGCCACACGTACCGCGACTTCGCGCATGTCGTTCCGCCGCGCGGCAACAACGCGAAGAACCCGTCGCTCGTGCTCGACTTCGACCGCTTCTCCTCCGACGAGCTGTTGGCGCACTATCTCGCCGAGCGCGCGGTGCTCAAGGCCGTCACCCCGCACCTGCCCGTCACCACGAACTTCATGGTGGGCGCCGAGCCCGACGTCGTGGACTACCCGCGCTGGGCGGCGCACATGGACATCGTCGCCAACGACCACTACACCCGTTCCGCCGACCCGGTCCCCGAGCAGGACGTCGCCTTCTCCGGGGATCGGATGCGGGCGATGACGACCGGGCGGCGGCCGTGGCTGCTCATGGAGCACTCGACCAGCGCGGTGAGCTGGCAGCCGCGCAACCGGGCAAAGACGCGGGGAGAGCTGATCCGCAACAGCCTGAGCCACGTGGGTCACGGCGCCGACGGCGTCATGTTCTTCCAGTGGCGCGCCTCCCGGGCAGGCGCGGAGCAGTTCCACTCGGCGATGGTCCCGCATGCCGGCGAGGACACCGAGCTCTACCGCGACGTGTGCCGGCTGGGTGCGTACCTGCGCAGCCTCGCCCCGGTCCTGGGCTCACGCGCTCCCCAGGCCCGGGTCGGCATCCTCTTCGACGACGAGGCGGGCTGGGCGATGGCGAAGGGGGTCAAGCCCAACAACCACCTCGACTACGGTCGTCTCGTCCGCGACTGGCACCACGCGTTCTGGCGGCTGAACGTGAGCATCGAGGTGCTCCCGCCGTGGGCCGACCTCACCGGGTACGAGGTGCTGGTGGTGCCGGCGCTCTTCCTGACCGGCGACGACACGGCGGGGCGGGTCACCGCCTTCGCCGAGGCCGGCGGCACGGTGGTGGTGGGCTTCCTGTCGGGGATCGTGGACGAGAACGACCAGGTGCGGCTGGGCGGCTACCCCGGGGCGTTCCGGGACCTCCTCGGTGTCCGGTGCGAGGAGTTCCGTCCGTTGCAGGAGGGCGAGACGTTCGCCCTCGACAACGGCTGGCGCGGCACGGAGTGGACGGAGCTTCTCCGCGTCCACGACGCGGAGGTGCTGGCCGGATACTCCGGGGGGCAGCTCGACGGCCGTCCCGCGATCACGTCGCGTTCGCTGGCGGGCGGGGGCCGCGCGGTGTACGTCTCCGCCGGCCTCGACGGCGAGTCGCTGCTCGCCCTGGTGCGTTCGCTGGTGGCCGCCCCCACCGGCGTGCCCGCCGGCGTCGAGGTGCTGGTACGCCGGAACGACGAGGAGGTCTTCACCTTCTTCGTCAACCACGCCGACACCGATACCGTCGTCGCTGCGCGGGGCCGGGAGATGCTCACCGGCGAACCCGTCGGCGGGGAGCTGCACCTGCCGGCCGGCGAGGTGCGGGTGGTGAGTTCGCCCGCCGCGAGGTGACCGGGGGCGGGTGTCGCCCGCAGTCGCAACCCATTGGCGACCGACGATCACCGACGGGGGTTTTGCTTGCCCATGTTAGCGATAACATGATAACTTTCCCGAGGAGCTACCGGGCCGCTCCGACCAGCCCATCGGGATCCCACGGGCCTCAGCTCGATGCGTGTCGCAGCGTCGAGCCGTGAACATCCGGGAACACTCCGCAGCGATGGTGGCCGGGCCGCATTCCCGTCCCGCAATCGCAGGTAGCCGCCGCATCGATGTCACCAGTTCACCGTCCCTGCCTGCCAATTGGCATCAGTCGACAGGCAAAAACAACGACATCCACCACCCGGAAACAATGGAGAGTCAATGCGCGCACGTACGAGATGGTTCGCCGCCCTGAGCGTCGCACTCCTGGGAGCAGTCGGATTGACCGTGGTCGACACGGTAGCCGCACCGAAACCGGCTCAGGCGTTGGAGAACGGGGTGGGCCGCACCCCGCCGATGGGCTGGAACAGCTGGAACACGTTCTACTGCAACATCAACGAGGCGCTGATCCGGCAGATGGCCGACGCCATCGTCAGCTCCGGCATGCGGGACGCCGGCTACCAGTACGTCGTCGTCGACGACTGCTGGATGAACCCCAACCGCGACTCGGCCGGCAACCTCCAGGGCGATCCGACCCGGTTCCCCAGCGGCATGAAGGCCCTGGGTGACTACATCCACAGCAAGGGCCTCAAGTTCGGCATCTACCAGGCGCCCCTGGACAAGACCTGCGCCCAGTACTTCAACTCCTACCCCGGGGCCACCGGTGCCATGGGCCACGAGGCCCAGGACGCCCGCCAGTTCGCCGCCTGGGGCGTCGACTACCTCAAGTACGACTGGTGCTCCCCCACCGGCACCATCACCGAGCAGGTCAACCGGTTCGCCATCATGCGCGACGCCCTCGCCGCCACCGGTCGTCCCATTCTCTACAGCATCAACTCCAACAGCATCCACGAGAAGACCGGCCCCATGCGCGACTGGGGCGACGTCGCCAACATCTGGCGCACCACCGAGGACATCACCAACGCCTGGGACACCGGCCAGACCAACGGCTACCCGATGGGCATCCAGAACATCATCAACGTCACCGTGCCGCTGGCCGGTTACGCGCGTCCGGGTGCGTTCAACGACCCCGACATGATGGAGGTCGGCCGGGGCGGCATGAACGACACCGAGATGCGCAGCCACTTCGCGATGTGGGCCATCATGGCCTCGCCGCTGATCGCCGGCAACGACATCCGCAACATGGACAGCGCCACGCAGACGATCCTCAAGAACGCCAACCTCATCGGGATCAACCAGGACACCCTCGGCCTCCAGGCCACCCAGGTCTCCAACGACGGCACCCGCCGGGTGCTGGCCAAGCGCCTCGCCAACGGCGACGTGGCCGTCGCCCTGTTCAACCAGGGCGGCTCCACCACGACCGTCTCCACCACCGCCGCCGCGATCGGCAAGTCCGGCTCCTCGTTCACCCTGCGCGACGCCTGGACGAACGGCACCTCCACCACCACCGGCACCATCTCCGCCAGCGTGCCGGCCCACGGCACGGTCGTCTACCGGGTCAGCGGCGGAGGCACGACCACCCCGCCGCCCACCACCACGTTCCGGCTGCGCAGCGAGTCCAGCGGCCGGTGCCTGGACGTCGACAACGCCAACCCGGCCAACGGCACGGGGATGCTGATCTGGGACTGCCACAGCAACGCCAACCAGCAGTTCACCCAGTCCGGCCAGGCCCTCCAGGTCCTGGGCAAGTGCCTGGAACTGCCCACGAACGCCGCCGCCGGCACCCGGGCGCAGATCTGGGACTGCAACGGAGGCACCAACCAGCAGTGGACCTTCAACGGCAACGGCACCATCAGCAACGTGCGGTTCCCGTCGCTCTGCCTGGACGTCAACAACGCCGGCACGGCCAACGGCACCACCGTGCTCGCCTGGACCTGCCACACCGCCGCGAACCAGCGGTGGAGCCGGGCCTGACCTGATGCCGCGCGCGACCGGGCGCCCCGGATGCCACCGTCAGGAGACGGCCCGGCATCCGGGGCGCCCGCCTTCTCGTACGGCTCCGCCACACTGGGCCGCATGATCGGATCGCAGATGCCTGTGTTGGAGATGCTGTGGGAGGCGCACGATCCGCACCACGTCCTCGACGGAAGGTTCGGCTTCAGCGACGCGCGGACGGCGGGCCGCTGGGTCGCCGACGTCCTGGACGAGCACTGGGGCGTACGCATCGACTCGTGCGAGCGGATCGTGATGAGCGGCGGCAACGCGCTGGCATGGGTCGGCACGCCGTCATCACCGAATGGCTCGACACCCGCGCCGAGCAGCTGCCCGCAGCGGCCCGCGACGCGCTGCGCGGACTGGTCGCCAGCGCGCCACCTGACCGGCTGCCACGGCAACTCGTCCACTTCGACTTCCGCTCCGCCAACGTGTTGTGTGCCGACGGCGAGATCGCCGCGGTCCTCGACTTCGAGGAGGCCCGGCACGACCACCGGCTCGTCGACCTGGCCCGCGCGACGATCCTGCTCGGCACCCGCTACCACGACTGGGGGCCGGTGCCGCCTGAGGTCCATGCCCGGTTCCTCGCCGGCTACCAGGCCGTGCGCCCACTGACCCCGGCGGAGTCGGGCTGGTGGGACGTCCTGCTGCTCTGGCAGGCCCTCGCGATGGTGCCGCCCGGCGAGGACCCGACCGGGTGGGGACCGTCCGCGCTGAGCCGACTGCCGCAATCCTGAGCACGGTCCCACACAGAACTTCACCACAAGGTACGCACTTCTCCCCGGCTTCTCGTCGGCGGGTTCCTCTCCCCGTGCCGTCGCTTCGGGGATGCCCTACCCCAGGCTCAGGTTGTGCTCCTCCAGGGAGTTTCGGATGATCCCGAGGGCCTTCGGCCCCATGCCGTGCAGCTTGGCCAGCTCGGCGCGAGGCACCCCGGCCAGGTCGCGCAGGGTCGTATAGCCGGCGTTATTCAGGGCCCGCGTCGCTGGTGCTCCGATCCGCGGGAGGGTGTCGAGGGTGGAAGTCATGCCGTCGATCCTATGGCTGTACGCTGACGTACAGTGCTGTCCGTGCAGCTCCGTTACCACTTCCGGATCACCCCGGACGCCACCCAGCGTGCCGCGCTGGCGCAGGCGTTCGGGTGCGCCCGTGTGGTTTTCAACGACGGGTTGCGCCTGCGTCAGCAGGCTCGCGAGGCGGGCGAAGAGTACATCTCCGATGCTGACCTGTCGAAGCTGGTCAGCACGCGCCCAAGGCCGGACCAGCATCGCCGGCCTCTACGCCGGCCGGCCCGCGACCAGCGGCAACCTGCACACCATCCCTCAACCCACACCCCTGCAACTCGAACTCCTCGACCTACTCGACGTCAACCCGCTGGAATGGTGCTGACAATCGCCGACGTGCGGAATGCAGGGCTAGACGACGCCTGAGCGGACCCGCCAACCCTCGCAACCTCACCGAAAGTGAAGCATGTGAATACACTCAGCTACCTCTCAGGTTGAGTTGGTACTTTCCCGGCGCAGCGGCTTCCACCATGGACGCCGCTGAATCCGTTGCGGCACAAGGGTTTCCGGTGGAAGTTCCACCGAGTCCGGGTGACGCGCGTGGCGGCTGTCAAGGGAGACACGCGGAGTGTTCAAGAAGATGCTAGGCGCGTTCGGGGTGGGTGGCCCGAGCGTCGACACGGTCCTGTCCAATCCGAACACCCGCCCGGGCTTGCTGCTCGGCGGGCAGGTGAACCTGACCGGCGGCAGCCACGACGTGGAGATCGACCACATCACCGTCGGCCTGGTCACCCGGGTGGAGGTCGACGGCGCGGAGGAGGAGCACGACGCGCTCGTCGAGTTCCACCGTGTCCAGGTCGCCGGCAGCCTGATCCTGGGCGAGGGGCAGCACCTGTCCCTGCCGTTCCAGGTGGCGATGCCGTGGGAGACCCCGGTGACCGACCTGTACGGGCAGCACCTGCACGGCATGACGATGGGCCTGCGCACCGAGGTGGCCGTCCGCGGCGCGGTCGACAAGGGCGACCTCGACCCGGTGTACGTGCACCCGCTGCCGGCACAGGAACACATCCTGGAGGCGTTCGGCCGGCTCGGCTTCCAGTTCAAGGCCGCCGACCTCGAACGCGGTCACCTCTCCGGGCTGCACCAGACGCTGCCGTTCTACCAGGAGATCGAATACTTCGCGGCCCCGCAGTACGCCCACGCCGTCAACGAGGTCGAGCTGACCTTCGTCGCCAACGAGCACGGCGTCGACGTCGTGTTGGAGTTCGACAAGCGCGGCGGCCTGTTCACCGGTGGCCACGACTCGTACGGTCGCCACCACGTCGCCCACGGCGGCGCCGAGCACGGCGACTGGGCCGCGCAGGTCGACGCCTGGGTCCGCCAGGTCCTCGACGGCCGTCAAAGCATGCACACCGGCCACGGCTACGCGGTGCCCACCCAGGGCTACGGCCCGCCCGGCTACGGGCACGCTGCGTACGGCCATCCCGACGGCCACTACCGCGACGACCACCACCACGAGCGGCACGACGGGCCCGGCATGGGCGGTGTCGTCGCGGGTGTGGTCGGTGGCGCGGCGCTCGGCTTCGCCGGCGGCATGATCGCCGACGAGGTCTTCGGCGACGACGAGGACGAGGAAGGCGGCGACGAGGAGGCGTGAGCCCCTGGCGGGTCCACTGTGGATCCGCCCGCCGCCCCATGATCTAATTAGTCAGATTTGTCCGCATCCGGCCGGAGTGTCCGGCCGGAGTTTTCGAAGGAGTGTGCATGCCCGTCACCGCCGACCTCACCAAGCTGGTCGACAAGGCCTACCAGGACAAGACCCTCACCGAGATCGTCGACGCCCCGGTGTCCGCCCTCGCCGGGGTCAGCGACGGCGATGCCAAGCTGCTCAAGGACGCCTTCGACATCACCACCGTCGGCGACCTCGGCCGCAACCCCTACTTCCGCACCGCCAGCGCCCTGGTCGCGCTGACCGGCGCCACGAAGTAGCACCACCACGGGTGCCCGGCGTCCGAGAGAACACCTCTCGGAGCACCGGGCACCCGTCCGTTTCGCCGAGGTCAGGTGGTGCCGCGCTGGAACGGCTGCGCCAGCGCGCGGGGTTCACGGTGCGCGGTGGCGAACACCAGCATCGCCAGCAGCGCCAGCAGGTACGGCGCGGCGATCAGCAGCTGCGAGTTCATGGTGACGCCCAGCGCCGGAAGCGCCAGCCGCATCGCGTCGGCCAGACCGAACACGACGCAGCCGACCAGCGTGCGGCCGAGCCGCCAGGCGCCGAAGATCACGGCCGCGATCACCAGGTAGCCGCGCCCGGCGGTCATGTTCTGGTTGAACGAGCCGACCTCGCCGACGGCCAGGTACGCGCCGCCGAGCCCGGCGAGCAGCCCGCACCACAGCAGCGCCTGCCGGCGGCGGCGGTTGACGTGGATCCCGCTCACGTCGGCGGCCTGCGGGTTCTCCCCGACGGCCCGCAGCTCCAGCCCCCACCGGCTGCGTTGGACCAGCCACCAGGTCAGGGGGATCACCACGAGCAGCAGGTACACCGGCCAGCGTTGCACGAACAGCAGCGGGCCGACGATCGGGATGTCCCGCAGCACCGGCGCGCTCACCTGCCACACCTGGTGCCCGGTGAAGGTGCTCACCGTGATCAGGTAGCTGGTCAGGCCCAGCACGAGGGCGTTGAGGACCAAACCGACGACGAAGGTGTTGATCTGCACCCGGTGCGACAGGTTGCCGTGCACGAACGCCACCGCCACGCCGACGAGCGCACCCGCGGCCAGGCCGATGGTGGCGCTGCCGGTGGCGCTGGCCACGGCGATCGACCCGAACGCGGCACCGAGCATCATCGCCTCGACGGAGATGTTGAGGGTGCCGGCGCGCTGCGCCACGTACTCGCCGCAGGCGGCGAAGGCCAGGGGGACGGTGAGCCGGGCCCCGCTGGAGAGGATGGTGGCGATGTTGTCGGCGGCGCTCATGCCAGACTGCCTTCCATAGCGTCCTGCTTGCTCACGGCCGGGTCGGTGGCGGGCGTGGTGGTCGCCGGCTCGCCGGCGCGGCGGCGTTTGCGCAGCATGCCGATCACCACCGGCGGCGCGACGAACGCCAGCACCAGCAGCGCCTTGACCACGTCGACGAGGAACGGCGGCACCCCGGTGGCGGCCAGGAAGCTGCCCCCGGCCCGGAGCACGCCGAACAGCACCGCGACCGGGATGGCCAGCAGCGGGTTGTTCCGGGCGACGAGGGCGACCAGCAGGCCGTCCCAGCCGATGTTGAGGGACATGCCGGGCTGCAACCGGTTGGTGCCCACGGGGCTGGCCAGCAGCAGCGCCCCGGCCAGGCCGGCGAGGCCGCCGGAGATGGCCAGCGCCATCCCGCCGAGGGCGCCGACGCGCACGCCGGCGTGCCGGGCCGCCGCCGGGCTGAGGCCGGTCATCGTGAGCCGGAAACCCCAGCGGGTACGCGCCAGCGCGAGGCTGAACACGACCGCGACGACGACGGCCAGGACGAGGCCGCCGTTGATCTGGAGGTTCGGGTACTCGCCGAGGGAGGTGATCCGGGCGCTCTCCGGCAGCGGGTTGGACTGCGGGGACAGGGTGCCCCGGCCCAGCCGGGACTCCTGGAGCAGCCACGGGGTGTTCACCGCGAACGAGACGAGCTGCTGGGCCAGGAACGTCATCAGCATCGTGCTGACCACGACGTTGACGCCGCGGAAGCGGTACATCAGGGCGCTGAGCCCGGCCCAGGCGCCCGCCCCGACGAGCGCGGCGGCCAGGACGCAGACGACGAGCAGCGGCCCGGGCAGCGACAGGCGCAGCCCGGCCCAGGCGCCGAAGAGCGCCCCGATCAGCACCTGCCCCTCCTGGCCGATGTTGAAGAAGCCGGAACGGGCGCTGACGCAGGCCCCGACGGCGACCAGCAGCAGCGGCGCGACGTACAGCAGGGAGGTGGACCAGGCCGCCGGGCTGGCCATGCTGCCCTGGTAGAGCGCCGTGGCCGAGGCCGTCGGTGAGCCGCCGGTAACGGTGATCAGCAGGGCGGACAGGGCGAGGGCGACGGCCACGGTGGCTGCCGTGGCCGCGGTGACCTGCCAGCCGCCGACGCCCGGGTTGAGCCGGCGCAGCAGCCGGCGGCCGGTGGCGTCGAGGCCGCCCGGGCCGGTGGGCGGCGCGGGGGCGGTGGTAGCGGCCATCAGTGCGCCACCCCGCCGACCAGCATGCCGAGGCGTTCCGCGGTGGCCTCGGCGGTGGGGAGGACCCCGACGATCCGGCCGGAGGAGATCACCGCGATCCGGTCGGCGAGGGCCATCACCTCCTCCAGCTCGGTGGAGATCAGCAACACGGCCACTCCTTCCGCGGCGGCCTGCCGCAGCCGCACGTACATGTCTTCGATCGCGCCGACGTCGAGCCCGTGGGTGGGTTGCGCGGCGACCAGCGCCTTCGGGCCGGCGGACAGCTCCCGGGCCAGCACCACCCGCTGCTGGTTGCCGCCGGAGAGGCTGCGCAGCGGGGTGTCCGGCGAGGGCGCCACGATGTTGAACTCCGCCATCTGCCGGCGGGCGATCCGGTGCATCCGTCGGCGGCTGAGCACCCCGCGCGTGCAGACCCCGGCGAGGGACTTCATGACGAGGTTCTCCGCCACGCTCATGTCGAGCACCACCCCGGAGTGGTGCCGGTCCTCGGGCACGATGCCGAGGCCGGCCTCGTGCAGCGCGCCCGGCCGGGTCAGGTCGGCGGGCCGGCCGCCGACCTCGACGGCGCCGGTGTCGGGCACCAGCAGCCCGGAGAGCAGCTCGCCGAGGGTGGCCTGGCCGTTGCCCTCGACCCCGTACAGGCCGACGATCTCGCCGGCGGCGACGCCGAGGTGGAGGTCGTCCAGGACGGGCAGGCCGCCGACGCGCAGGGTAACCCCGCGCAGCCGCAGCGCAGCCGGCGCGGCGGGGTCCGGCGCGGTGGCCTCCCCCGGATCGGCCGGCGGGTCGGCGTCCACCGGCCCGGTCGGGTCGGTCGCCCCGGCCGGGGGCTCGACGGGCAGCAGGCCCAGGGCCGCGCCCTCGGCGCGCAGCGACACCTCGCGGCCGACCATCTGCCGGGCCAGCTGTTGGGCGGTGGTGTCCGCCGTCGTGCCGTGGAACGCCACCGCGCCGCGCCGCAGCACGGTCACCCGGTCGGTGGCGGCCATGATCTCGGCGAGCTTGTGGCTGATCAGGATGACGGCGCGGTTCTCCGCCTGCACGACGCGGCGCAGCACGGTGAACAGCTCGGCCGACTCGGCCTGGGTCAGCACCGAGGTCGGCTCGTCGAGGATCAGCACGGACGGGTCGCGGCGCAGGCACTTGATCAGCTCGACGCGCTGCCGTTCGCCGGCCGAGAGCCGGTCGACCCGGGCGAGCGGGTCGATCGGCAGCCCGTAGCGGCGGGCGACCTGCTCGACCTGGGCGCAGGCCGCCGCCCGGTCGACCCGCCCGGTGTCGCCGAGGATGACGTTCTCCCAGACGGTGAGCGGCTCGATCAGGCTGAAGTGCTGGTGGACCATGCCCAGGCCGAGGTCGGCGGCGACCTGCGGGCTGTCGATCTCGATCGGTTCGGCGCCGCGCAGGATGGTCCCGGTGTCCCGGTGCACCAACCCGAGCAGGATCTTCATCAGGGTCGACTTCCCGGCCCCGTTCTCGCCGAGGAGGCCGTGGATCTCGCCGGGCCGTACGGCGAGATCCACGGCGTCGCAGGCGACAACCGGACCGTAACGCTTGCTGACCCCGCGCAGGGTGAGGGCCGGCGTCAGCTGGTCGTCAACGTCCACAGTCCGTTTCCACCTCGTTGGTCGTCGGGCGACGGGGGTCAGGAGCCGAGCTTGGCGACTTCCGCCTTGGTGTCGATCTTGTCGCTGCCCACGTCGGCGATGAAGGCGTCCATCTTCTGGGTCTGCTCGGCCGTGGGGGAGCAGATCTTGACCGTCGGGTACGCGTCCTTGCCGAGGTGCCACACCTTGGTGGTGCCGAGCTGCATCTCGCCCTTGGCGAACAGCTCCAGGGCGGCGGCGAAGTACGCGCCCGGGTCGAAGATGACCGAGATGTCGAAGCGCGGGTCGGTCGAGTCGCAGCGGTCGGTGCCGGGGGTCAGGGTGATGGCCCCGCCGTCGGCGGCGAGCTTGGCGGCGGCGTCGGTGGCCCCGCCCAGGTACGGGTAGATCACCTTCACGCCCTGGCTGAGCTGCGCCTGGACGGCCTCCCGGGCCTTCGCCGAGTCGTTGAAGTCACCGGTGTAGGTGGTGACCAGCTCGGCCTTCGGCACGACCATCCGGATGCCGGCCTTGAACGCCTTGGCGGCGTTGACGGAGAAGTCGGCCTCCATGCCGGTGACGAAGCCGGCCTTGGTGGCGTTCTTCTGCTGCATCAGCAGGCCGGTGGCGTACCCGGCGGCCAGCATGCTCTGGTTGGGGTCGTCGCTGGAGATGACGGTCCGCGAGGTCTGCGGGACGTTCTCCGACGACGGCACGTACCAGGCGGTCTTCGCGCAGACCGCCTCCTCGGAGGCGGGGATGGCGTCCTTGAGCTCGGACGCGCCGAGCGCCACCATGTCCACGCCCTGCTGGCACAGCGCCCTTGCGGCGGCGAGCGCCTCGGTGGCCGGGACACTGCCGCGCTTGATGACCTGCCACCCCTTCTCGGTGGCGAACTTCTCGGCGCCGACGACGAAGCTCTCGTAGTAGCCGTTGTCGTTGATGTCGCCGGGGCTGAGCACCCCGATGACGACCTTGCCGTCGCCGTTGACGTCGGGCTGGCCGGCCTGGGTGGTCCCGCCGCTGGCGGTTCCCGCCGCCGACGGCGCGGACGCGTCGTTGCTGGCGCAGCCGACCAGGGCGAACGCCAGGGCTCCGGCGATCACCGCCGCCGGGCCCTTCGCGGTACGAAGTGTCATGGTGCGTTTCCTTTCACAGTGGGGGCGTCGCGGCGGCCGGCTCGGCCTGGCGCGCAGTACTCGGTCGCGGGCACGGTCGGCCAGCGATGGGGGATGTCGATGCCGGCCCGGCGCAGCAGGGCGGCCCGGCGTGCGGTGGCCTCCTCGCGCAGGGCGTCGACGTCGACGGTGGTGATCCGCCGGTCGCGGACCACCAGCCGACCGTCGACCAGGACGTCGCGGACGGTGTGCCCGGCCGCGCCCCAGACGAGCTGGGTGGCCAGGTCGCCGCGCGGGGTCCAGCAGATGGTGCGGGTGTCCAACACGACCAGGTCGGCGGCCTTGCCGACCTCGATCGAGCCGGTGAGCCGCCCCAGCCCGACGGCGTCCGCGCCGTCGACGGTGGCCAGGGCGAAAACCTCGTCGGCGCGCAGCGGGTCGGGTGCGCCCCGGTCCCGCTCCAGGCCGGCGAAGAGCCGGGCGGCGCGCCACACGTCCGGGGTGTCCCCGGCGTTGTGCGAGTCGCAGCCCAGCGCGAGCCGGCCGCCGGCGCGGCGCAGCTCGGTGTGCCGGCCGGCGCGGCTGAATCCCTGGCCGAGGCGCAGGTAGGCGCCCGGGCAGGAGGCGACGGCGGTGCCGGAGTCGACGATCGCGGCGACCTCGGCGTCGTCGAGCCACACCGCATGGCCGAGCAGCAGCCGGGGGCCGAGCACTCCGAGGTCGCGCAGGTGCAGCACGGGCCGGGCGCGGCCGGCGGCGGCGTACGCGGCGACGTCGTCCGGACCGGGCGAGATGTGCCAGGTCATCGGCACGTCCAGCCGCTCGGCCAGCTCGGCGGCGCCGGTGAACAGCTCGTCGCTGACCAGGTCGTGCCCGAGCAGGGTGATCCAGCCGGTGACCAGTTCGTCGCCGGCGAGCGCGGTGACGGTGTCGGCCTGGGCGGCGAGGGCCTCGGCGGCGGGCAGCGCGTACGGCGCGCCGGGGGTGTCCCAGCCCCAGCCGCCGACGCGGGCGCGGATGCCGGCGGCGCGCAGCCCCCGGGCGACCCGCAGTGGGTGCGCCACAGTGCCGGGCTCCAGCAGCGTGGTGACGCCGTAGCTGAGCGCCTCGACGGCCGTGAGGGTGGCCGACAGCTCGTCGTCGTCGCCGGTGACGGCGGCGTGCAGCGGCACGATCCAGTCGTAGATGGCCTGCTGGGCGGGGACGTCGTCGGGGATGCTGCTGCGCACCAGGGGGTCGGCGGTGGTGTGCTGGTGCGCGTTCACCAGGCCGGGCACGACCACGCAGCCGGCGGCGTCGAGCTCCGGGCTGCCCGGGTACGCGGCGCGCAGCGCGTCGGCGGGGCCGAGCGCGGCGATCCGGCCCGCGGTGACCGCGATCGCGCCGCCGGTGACCACCTCGCGGCCGGGGGCCATGGTGACGATCTCGGCGTCGACGATCAGCAGGTCGGCGGGGCCGGTGGGGCGGGGGGCGGCCGGGGGCACCGGCGGGGTCCCGGTCATGGCCGCACCAGGATCTTGCCGACGAGGTCGCGGGACTCCTGCCGGGCGTACGCCTCGGGCAGGTCGGCCAGCGGGTACTCGGTGGCCCGCACCACCCGCAGCCCGCCGGCGTAGAACGCGTCGAGCATGGCGGCGAAGTCGGCCGGGGCGTACGCGCCGGCGCCGAGCAGCCGCAGCCCCCGGTGGTAGACGTCGGCCAGGGAGAAGGTCACCTGGTCGCCGCTGGTGTTGCCGAGCAGCGCCAGCCGCCCGCCGGTGCGCAGGCTGGCCAGGGAGACCGGCCAGGTGGCGGTGCCGACGTGGTCGACGACGAGGTCGACGCCCTGGCCGTCGGTGCGGTCACGGACGGCGGTCACGGTGTGCTCGTCGAGGTCGAGCGCGTCGGCGCCGAGCTCGGCGGCGAGGGCCCGCTTGGCCTCGGTGCGGGCCACGGCGATCACCCGCGCCCCGGCGCGGCGGGCCAGCTGGACGGCGGCGATGCTGACGGCGCTCGCGCCGGCCTGCACCAGCACCCACTCCCCCGGGCGGACCGCCCCGACGCGGTGCACGGCGTGCCAGGCGAGGCTCCAGGCGGTGGGCAGCGCCGCGGCGTCGGCGAGGTCGACGTGCGCGGGCACCGGGTGCACGACGGCGGCGGGGACGGCGACGTACTCGGCGAAGCCGCCGGGGCGGTTGCCGCCGACGACCGCGAGCCGGGGGCAGTGGCCGGGCTGGCCGGCGGCGCAGGCGGGGCAGGTGCCGCAGCCGACGGTCGGGTCGACCAGGACCCGGTCGCCGGGGCGTACCGTGGTGACGTCGGCACCGATGGCGACGACCTGGCCGGCGACGTCCATCCCGGCGACGTGGGGCAGCCGGAAGCCGGGCAGCCGGCCGGGGCCCCGGCGCTGGAGCAGGTCGAGGTGGTTGAGCGCGGCAGCATGCACCCGGATGACGGCCTCGGTCGGGCCGGGCTCGGGGTCGGGCAGGTGGCGCAGGCGCACCACCTCCGGGCCACCGAACTCCATCTGGACCATCGCTCGCACAGGACCCTCCGGCGCTCTGCCAATCGATATGGCGTCTTGCATTGTGATTCGCGTTGCTTAGCGACGTACTCTGCCTGCGGTGCGTCGGCATGTCAACGGCTTGACCGAAACAGGAACGCCAGCGAAACCAAGCCGTGCCTTTACGCCCCCGCCGCGCCGTTCACCGGGCACCGATCAGCAGGTCAGCCGGGGTCCGACGCGGCCAGCAGCTCCCGCGCGGCGAGCGCGGTGCGCAGCACCGTCGCCGTGTCGGGCTCGAGCGGGTCGACACCCAGCAGCCGCTTGATCAACCCCACCCGGTAGCCCACCGAGTTGCGGTGCAGGTGCAGGCGCTCGCTGACGGCCTGCCGGCTGCCCCCGGTGGCCAGCCAGCAGTCCAGGGTGCGCAGCAGGTCGTCGCGGTGCGCGATCGGCCCCAGGTGCCGCTGCACGAACCAGCTCAGCCGGTCGTCGGGCACGGCCAGCAGGACCTGGTGCAGCCCGGCCCGGCCGAACGGCAGCTCGGGCGGCGCGTCCGGCTGCCGCAGCAGCAGGCGCAGCAGGCGGTCCGCGTCACGGAACGACGCCGCCGTCCGGGCGGCCCCGCTGACCAGCGCGCCGCTGGCCAGCCGCACCTGCCCCGCGCCGACGATCTGGTCCAGCCGGGCCCGCAGCCGGGTCGCCTCGCGGTCCACGTCGCCGTGCAGCAGGGTCCAGGCCCGCCGCCCCTCGGCGAGCACGGGCCGGTCCAGCCAGCTCAGCGCCGACGCCCAGCGCCGTTGCTGGGCCCCGGTGTAGACGATCCCGGCGACCGCGTGCGGCTGGTCCAGCCGCCACCCGTGGGCCGCGCCGGCCCGCAGCAGGTCGGCCTCGGTCACCCCGCGCGGGCCGGCTATCCCGCCGGAGCCGCCGACGCCGAGCGGGGCGGCGGCATCGAGCGGGTCGCCCGCACCAGGCGGGTCGCCGGGCCCGGGCGGGCGGATGCCGTCGCGCAGCGCCCGCAGCACGGCCGCGGCGTCGGCGAAGGCGGGCGGCGGGGGCGACTCGCGGCGTACGGCGTCGATCAGCAGCGCGGTGGTCGCGGCCCGGGCCAGGTCGAGTTGCCCGGCGGTGACCGGCTCGGCCACCAGCAGCGCGCCGAGGCGCCGCGGCCCCGCGCCGACCGGCACGGCGCGGCCGGTCCACCCGTCGGCGCAGCGGACCCGGCCCGGGACGCCTCCCGCCACCTGACCGCCGGGCCGGGAGCCGGCCAGCGCCCGGCGTACCTCCTCGGGGTCGGCGCCGCGGGGGCCGCCGGCCGCGCCGTCGCTGGCGGCCAGCAGCTCCCCGGCCTCGGAGACCAGCCGGCAGGCCGCCCCGACGCGCTGCGCGAGCGCGGCCAGCAGGCCCGGCCAGCCGGCGCCGCCGAAGGCCAGCTCGGCGAGGGCCTGGGCGAACGCGGCCGGCGGCGGCCCGGTCGCGACGGTCAGCCGCGCCCGCGCCGCCGGCAGCTCGCCCGGCCGGGTCACGCCGATGGGCGATCGAGCAGGCGGACCGCGACGGCCTTCTCCTGGGTGTACTCGCGCAGCGCCGCATAGCCGCCGCCCCGGCTGAACCCGCTCTCCTTCTGCATGTTGAACGGGAAGCCGATCACCCCGGCGTCGTGGAACTGGTTGACCGCCACCTGGCCGCTGCGCGCGTCGGCGGCGACCCGCAGCGCCCGGGACACGTCGCTGGTCCAGATACAGGTCAGCAGCCCGAAGTCGGTGCCGTTGACCAGCGCCACGGCCTCGTCGACGCCGCGGAAGCCCTGCACGGCGAGCACCGGGCCGAAGACCTCCTCGCGGGCCAGCCGCATGCCGGAGTCGACCCCGTCGAAGACGGTCGGCGCGACGAACCAGCCGTCGCCGTGGCGCCCGCCGGCCGACTCCCCGCCGGTGACCAGCCGGGCCCCGGCGCTCGGGGCCTCGGCCAGGAAGCCGCGCACCCGGTCGTACTGGGCCTGGCTGACCAGCGGCCCCATGTCCAGGTCCTGGTCCCAGGGGCCGGTCCGCACGGCCGCCATCCCGGCGGCGACCCGCTCCACCACCTCCACCCGGATCGACTCCTCGACCAGCAGGCGGGACCCGGCGTAGCAGTTCTGCCCGGCGTTCTCGGTGATCGAGGTGACGATGGCCGGGATCGCCACGTCCAGGTCGGCGTCGGCGAAGACGACGTTCGGTGACTTGCCGCCTAGCTCCAGCTTCACGGGGACGAGGTTCTCGGCGGCGGCCCGCATGACGGCCCGGCCGGTCGCCGTGGACCCGACGAAGCTGATGTGGTCGACGTCGCGGTGCCCGGTCAGCGCCGTGCCCGCCTCGGGGCCGAGGCCGGTGACGACGTTGAGCACGCCCGGCGGCAGGCCGGCCCGGTGGGCCAGCTCGGCCAGGGCGAACGGGGCCAGCGGCGCGATCTCGGAGGGCTTGAGCACGACGGTGTTGCCGGCGGCCAGGGCCGGGGCGACGTTGGCCGCGGTGAGCACGGCGGGCACGTTCCACGGGAGGACCACGGCGCACACCCCGTACGGCTCGGGGCGGGTGTAGCCGAAGTAGTCCGGCGTGCGGGTGGGCAGGGTGACACCGGTGAGCTTGTCGGCCGCGCCGGCGAAGTAGTCGACGATGCCGTGCGCGATGTACATGTTGAGGCGCCCGCCGGAGCGGGGCTTGCCCACGTCGCGGGCCTCGTGGGCGGCGAGGTCCTCGACGTGGGCGGCGATCAGGTCGGCCCAGCGGCGCAGGATCGCCCCGCGCTCGGTGGGTGAGGTCGCCGCCCAGGCGGGGAAGGCGCGGCGGGCCGCAGCGACGGCCGCGTCGACGTCGGCCGCCCGGGCCCGGGCCACCGGCTGGATCAGCTGCCGGGTCGCGGGGTCGAGCACAGGCAGCTCGCCCTGGTCGGCGGCGGCGACCCAGGCGCCGTCGATCAACTGGCGGGCGGGGGGAATGTCCAGGTCAGCCATGAGGGAATCCTTGACCCTTCATGTTTCGCATGTCAAGATGCAGTCTCGCTTTGTGAGTTGACCGGGAGGGCGCGTGCGGATCACAGCGGCGGTGCTGGAGAGCGCGGGAGCGCCGTTCACCCTCCAGCAGCTCGACCTCGCCGAGCCGGGGCCGGACGAGGTGCTGGTGCGGGTGGACAGCGTCGGCGTCTGCGGCACGGACCTGGAGTTCTCGAACTTCTTCCCCACCCCCGCAGTCCTCGGCCACGAGGGCAGCGGCGTGGTGGAGCAGGTGGGCGCAAGGGTCACGGGCGTCGCCGTCGGCGACCACGTCGCGATGAGCTTCGCCTCCTGCGGCGAGTGCCCGCTCTGCCTCGGCGGAAACCCCGCGTACTGCCGCCGGTTCGACGCCGTCAACTTCGCCGGGCGGCGGCCGGACGGCAGCTCGGCGCTGTCCCGCGACGGGGCACCCGTCAACGGCCACTTCCTGGGCCAGTCGTCCTTCGCCACCCACGTGGTCGCCCCGGCCCGCGCCGTGGTGCCCGTCGACAAGGAGATCGACCTGCGGGTCGTCGGCCCGTTCGGCTGCGGCTTCGGCACCGGCGCCGGCGCGGTGCTCAACGTGCTGCGCCCGGAGGTCGGATCGTCGCTGGTCGTCTTCGGCGCCGGCGCGGTCGGCGTGGCGGCGATCCTGGCCGCCCGCGCGGCCGGCTGCGCCGTGGTGGCCGCCGTGGACGTCAACGCCGGCAAGCTGGACACCGCGCGGCTGCTCGGCGCGACCCACGGGGTGCACTCGGCCGCCGGGGACCCGCGCGAGCTGCTGGCGGCGATCGCCCCGCACGGCTTCGACGTCGCGATCGACACCACCGGCCGGGAGGACGTGCTGCGCACGGCGGTGGAGGTCCTCGGCCCGCTGGGCCGCTGCGGCGTCATCGGCGTCGGGCCGAGCGAGCGGATGAGCTTCGACTGGCGCAGCATCCTCAACGGCCGCACCGTCACCGGCATCATCGGGGGTAACAGCCTGCCGCAGGTCTTCCTGCCGAAGCTGCTCGACCTGCACGCCGCCGGCCGGTTCCCGGTGGACCGGCTGATCACCCACTTCCCGTTCGAGCAGATCAACGAGGCGGTGGCCGCCGTACGGGCCGGCGAGGTCGGCAAGGCGGTCCTCACCTTCTGAGGCTCGATCCGTAACAGCGTCTCGTGATGTGAGCGAGCTACGCTCGCGTCCGACACCCCAGTGGCGCGGCTGGGCAACACCGCGCAGCGTCCCGCACCCGTGGAGCTCGTCCCCATGACCGAACACCAGCTGACCACACCGGCCACCCCCTTCGACCACCACTCGGCCGAGTGCAACGCCGACCCCGTGGGCTACTACGAGGCGTACCGGCAGACCTGCCCGGTCGGGCGCACCACCGCGCACGGCGGCTTCGTCTACACCACCCGGTACGCCGACGTGGTCCGCATCGCCCGCGACGACGACGCCTTCTCCTCCGCCCGCTCCGTCGCCGGCGGCGACGGCACCGCCATCGTCATCCCCCGGGGCCCCGGCCTGGAGCAGTACCCGATCGAGCTGGACCCTCCGGCCGCCACGGAGTACCGCGACCTGATCAACCCCCTGCTCACCCAGGACGCGGTGGCGAAGCTGGCCCCGATGATCGCCCGGCACACCACCCGCGTCATCGACGCGTTCGTCGCCGAGGGCTCGGTCGACTTCGTCCGCGACCTGACCAACCCGCTGCCGGCCGCCGTCACGCTCGACTGGCTGGGCTTCCCGGAAGCCGACTGGGCCAAGCTGGCCGGCCCCATCCACGACATCTTCGCCGCGCTGCCCGGCAGCGAGCGCGCCGCACGCGGGGCGGCGGGCCTGGCGTACCTCGACCGGCGCATCCGGGAGCTGATCGTCGAGCGCCGGGCGCAGCCGACGGACGACGCCGTCAGCTACCTGGCCGCCCAGCGGCGCCCCGACGGCGAGCTGTTCGACGCCGACGAGCTGGTCCCCGTGATCGGGCTGCTGATCGCCGGCGGGGTCGACACCACCACCTCGCTGACCGGCTCCACGCTGGTGCACCTGAGCCGCCACCCGGAGGACCGGCAGCGGCTGGTCGACTCCCCCGACCTGCTGCACAACGCCACCGAGGAGTTCCTGCGGGCGTTCGCGCCGTCGCAGTCGATGGCCCGCACCGCCCGCGCCGACGCCGAGGTGGGCGGCTGCCCGGTCGCCGCCGGCGAGCGGGTGCTGATCCCCTGGGTCGCCGCCAACCACGACCCGGCGGTCTTCCCCGAGCCCAAGCAGATCCGGCTGGACCGCGACGCCGCCCGGCACCTCAGCTTCGGCATCGGCAGCCACCGCTGCGCCGGCGCCCACCTGGCCCGCCTCATGTTCCGCGAGATGATCACGCAGGTGCTCACCCGGCTGCCCGACTACCGGGTCGTCGAGGAGGGCCTGGTCACGTACCCGACCCGGGGCAACCAGACCGGCTGGGACGCCGTACCCGCCGTGTTCACCCCCGGCACCCGCGCCGCCGACGCGCCGGGTGCCCGGCCGGTCGCGGGCCCGGCGGGCGACCGGGACCTGCGGGTGGAGGTCGCGGCCGTCGCGGCCGACGACGTGCTGGAGGTACGCCTCGACGACGCCACCGGCGCGCCGCTGCCGCCCTGGGCGCCGGGGGCGCACCTGGAGGTGCGGCTGCCCTCGGGCCGGGTCCGGCAGTATTCCCTGTGCGGCGACCCGGACGACGCCCACCACTACCGCATCGCGGCCCTGCGCGAGGCGAGTGGCCGGGGCGGCTCGGTGGAGCTGCACGCGGTCGCCCGCGCCGGTGCCACCCTGTCCGTGCGCGGCCCGCGCAACCACTTCCCGCTCGTCGACGCCGCCGGCTACCTCTTCCTCGCCGGCGGCATCGGCATCACCCCGATCCTGGCGATGGTCCGCGAAGCCGACCGCCGGGGCGTGCCGTTCCGGCTGGTGTACGGCGGGCGCACCCGCGCCTCGATGGCCTTCGCCGACGAGGTCGTGGCGCTGGCCGGGGACCGGGCCACCCTGCTACCGCAGGACGAGGCCGGCCTGCCCGACCTGGCGGCGCTCGTCGCGTCCGCCGGGCCGGACACCGCCATCTACTGCTGCGGGCCCACCGGCATGATCGGCGCGCTGGAGCGGACCTGCGCCGAGGCGGGCCGGTCGGGGCAGCTGCACGTCGAGCGGTTCACCGCCGGCGACGACCTGGAGGTCGCCTTCGACCCGGCGGCCAACACCGAGTTCGAGGTGCACCTCGCCCGCACCGGGGCGACCCTGCGGGTGCCCAGGGACCGCCGGATGATCGATGTGCTGCGCGAGGCGGTGCCCGGCCTGACGTACGACTGCGAGAAGGGCTACTGCGGCTCGTGCGAGACCCGGGTGCTGGCCGGCACGCCGGAGCACCGCGACTCGCTGCTCACCGAGTCGGAGCGCGAGGCCGGCCGCAGCATGATGATCTGCGTCGGGCGGTGCCGCTCCGAGCGACTGGTGCTGGACCTCTAGCAGGTTGCGGGCGGCGGTGCACCGGCCCGGGCCGGTGCAC